>CANFJD010000171.1 GCA_947447315.1 Fimbriimonadaceae bacterium | reverse complement strand
TTCTGAAGTTGAACGAAACCTTGGGATTGCACCCCGCCATGGGAGGCCTGCAAGAGCTGTTCAAAGAGGGAAAAGTGGCCGTCGTCAACAATGTTGGCTACCCGCAAGCGAATCGTTCGCACTTCCGAAGCATGGAGATTTGGCAATCGGCCAGTCCCGATAGCAAACTGAAGCACGGTTGGCTCGGCCGACACTTTGATCACCAATTACTTACTGGTCCTTTGAATCCGGTCGTTGCGCTGGGTCTATCCACCGATAAGCCACTAGCATTGGCGGGAGAACACGCATCGGTCCCGTGCTTTGCCTCGCTGGCGGACGTAAACAATCTACTTGGAGATGCCAATACCGAGAAGATGCTGCGCGACATCCAGGGCATCGATGCAATGGCCGGATCGGCAACCGCCGTCGTCCAGCAAGCTTCCCGAACGGCGCTGGATGCCATGAGCATTCTGAAGCAGAAGGTAGCCACGTACAAGAGCCAGTCCACGTACGCCGAGGACGACTTTGGAAGAGGATTCAAGCAGATTGCGCAGTTGATTGCCACGAGTCCCGCCACCCGGGTGGTCTATTTCAGCGCGGGAGGCTTTGATACCCACGCCAAACAGGCCGAGAACCACGAGAAGCTCCTCAAAGGATTCTCCGACGCCATCAAGACGTTTCAGCGGGAGATGGAGGCGATTGGCAAGGCCGATAAAGTGGTCGTATTGACGTTTAGCGAATTTGGCCGTCGGGTGGAAGAAAATGCTTCGCTGGGGACCGACCACGGCGCGGCCGCTCCGATGTTTGTGGTTGGCAATCAGGTGAAGGGTGGCGTTTACGGCCCCAATCCTAACCTCGCCAACTTGGACAACGGAGATATCGCGTTCACCCAAGATTTCCGGGGCGTGTATGCCACAGCGCTGGACCAGTGGATGGGCGGCGACAGCGGCGTTGTGCTTGGTCAGTCTTTTGACCACTTGCCGGTTCTGAAGTAAGCACGCGCGGCGATCCACGGTCGCCGAACGCCGTAGAGGCTTTCGGCTGGCCCAGCGACGGCGGCGATCGTGGACGCAACGATTGCCCACGGTACCGCCGTCCACCCAAACAGCTCTCCCGCCATGACGGCGCAGGCCACCGGGGCGCCGGACGCAGCGGCGAATAGAGTCACAAATCCCAACATCGCACTCGCGGCAATCGGATAGCCCAAAACCTGAGCCAGCGCATTGGCGGCGGTAGCCCCGATGACGAACAGAGGGGTCACTTCGCCGCCCTTAAACCCGAAGCCTAGCGTCACCACCGTAAACGCAAGTTTCAGGGCAAAGTCTGCCCGACCAACGCTGGTTGTCACCGATTCGGCCAGGAGCGGCAAGCTGAGTCCGTTGTATTGAACGTTCCCAACCGCATAGGTCATGGCAATGACGAGGCTCCCGCCGATGAGCGGCTTTATCCACCAAGGCCAATGCTTGATCCATCCGGGAATTTGGTGAACCGCGGCGACAAACGATGTACCGATCACTGCCATCGCAACTCCAATGACGGCGACGCTTCCCAGCGGCAACCCGTCCGCTACGAAAGACGGATAGGCATGGTGTACGACCCCCAGACGTCGGCAAACGTCATCGCCCGCTATCGCCGCGACGACACTCGCAAGCACGGCGTTGAAGTTGAACCAACGCCGTGAGGTGGCTTCAATCGCGAATAACGCCCCCGCCCACGGAGTTCCAAACACGGCACCAAAACCACCCGCAATGCCGGCCACCGCCAGTAAACGGCGGGTTTCATGATCCAGATTCCACCACTTTGAGGGAGCTAGAGCAAGCGACCCTCCCATCTGCACGGCGGTCCCTTCTCGGCCGGCGCTGCCGCCGCTTAGGTGAGTAAGCCAGGTGCCCACCAGCACCAGCGGAGCCATCCTCAGGGGGATTGTCCGATCGGGGGTGTGAATGGATTCCACCACCAGCCGCGTGCCGCGACTGCTATCGGCTCCCCAATAGTGATAGAGCGCGGCGCTGATCAGTCCGACCACGGGCAACCACAGGATACGGGCCGGTTGTAGGCGAAATCCTTGATCAATTTGGGCGAGTACCAGCAGAAAGACCGCGCTGGATATGCCGGCCATGAGGCCCGCCCACGATCCGATCAGGAGATCGCGTGACGCCTGCTTGGCGAGATGGGTGAGGGTGAAATCCTTACTGTTCGGGCGCAGCCACCG
This sequence comes from Fimbriimonadaceae bacterium, assembly GCA_947447315.1. Taxonomy (GTDB): domain Bacteria; phylum Armatimonadota; class Fimbriimonadia; order Fimbriimonadales; family Fimbriimonadaceae; genus Fimbriimonas. Next base: position 3,893 of record CANFJD010000171.1, on the reverse strand, counting down.
GGGAGGCATCCGCAGGGGCGATTTCACTTTCCGAGCGTACCAAGTGAACGATTGAACGGGCCGGTGACACTACCCTTCGATGATGAACAAAATCGCTAAGGGAGCTTTCAATATGGGAGGGTGGCGCGGGTTGGTCGCTTTGGGGTCCGTGGGAGTTCTCGCCTTCTCAGTTGTGGGCTGCAGTTCGCGGAGTCAGGGGGAAGCCACGGCATCACCCGGCTATTCGGCCGATGCGGGGGCCGTCTCCTCGGCCGCGGCCAGTTATGAGGGAGGGCAAGCTCGGATGGACATGTCGGCAAGCAAGGCGCCGATGGTCGAGGGAGTGAGAAACGGTGGCGATTTGTCGCCCGCGATCGTTAAAACAGCCACCCTTACCGTTCGAGCGAAAAAGGTCGAGGAAACAGAACGGCTAGCCGCTAGCACGGCGAAGCAGTTTGGCGGGATGGTGGTCGGGTCCGATGGCACCATGCTGGCGTCTGCTACCCCTTCGGTGACGCTTCTGATTCGTATCCCGCAAGCGCGCTTTGCGGAGGCGATTCCCGCTTTTGAAGCGCTTGGGCAACGGTTGGAGAAATCGATCCACGCCGACGATGTGGCCAGTCAACTGATGGATACGAGCGCACGGATCAAGTCACTTTTGATGGAGGAACAGAGCTTGAACCAACTCATTGGGCAGGCACGACGACTGTCGGACATGATCACGCTGCGCGACCGACTGACCCAGATACGTAGCGAGATTGAATCGCTGAGTGCCTCCCAGCGGAATCTTCAGAACCAAGTGGCCTACTCGACCTTGGCGCTGAACCTGGTGCAGAATCCGCCGACCGAAGCGACCGCCGGCGATCCGGGATGGTTTAACGTGGCCTTTAGCAACGCGGTGCAATCGGCCGGTGAAATGGGGCGCGGCATTCTGGTGATGCTCATCAACGTGGCGGTCTTCCTGCCATTCTGGGCGGTACCGGCAGCCGTGGCGTTTGCTCTCATCTATCGCCGACGGGTGAAAGCGCGGTAGCGCCCCGACCGAATAATCGGAGCCAATTACGGGCGGTTTGCCGCCGCTCGTGAGGCTCCCGGGGCTTGAAGATTCCGCGACTGGTACCCTATGAGATCGCGAAATGAGGATTTATACTTCCGAATCGGTCTCCGTCGGTCACCCCGATAAGCTGTCCGATCAGATCTCCGATGCGTTGCTCGATGCCTTTTTGGCCAACGAGCCCGAAGGTCAGGCGGGAAACACCCGCGTTGCCATCGAGACGTTGCTTACCCGCGGCCTCGCGGTGGTGGCGGGCGAAGTGCGGACCGAAGGTTACGTTGACGTTGCCCACGTGGTGCGCAAGACGATTGCCGAGACGGGATACACACATACGGACTACGGATTCGACGGTAGCACCTGCGGCGTCATGGTGGCGATTCAGGAACAGAGCGCCGATATCGCGCTCGGCGTAGACGCCAGTACCAACGCCGAGAACAAGGTGGGCGCCGGCGACCAGGGCATGATGTTTGGCTACGCCACCCGGGAGACGCCGGAGCTGATGCCGCTGCCCTTGAGCATTGCGCACGCCCTTACCCGACGGTCTGCGGAAGTTCGGCAGGAAATTGAGGCCAAGGATAAGGGCCCGCTTCTTTTGCCAGACGCGAAGAGTCAGGTCTCGGTGGAGTACGACGAGAACGGTCGACCGGACCGAATCAACACCGTGGTCCTCTCGCACCAGCACGTGGATTCGCTGGAGCTGTCGGAAGTACAGGCGATGGTACGGGACCGCATTATTCGACCGGTGCTGGAGCAGTACGGCGAGTACCTGAAGGGCGATCCGATTCTGCACATCAACCCGACCGGCAAGTTCGTGATCGGCGGTCCGCAGGGTGATACCGGCGTGACGGGACGGAAGATCATCGTCGACACGTACGGCGGCATGGCTCCTCACGGCGGCGGCGCATTCAGCGGCAAGGATCCGACCAAGGTGGACCGTTCGGCGGCTTACGTGGCGCGTTATATTGCCAAGAACATCGTGGCGGCGGGACTGGCCGAGCGAGCGGTGGTTCAGTTGGCATACGCCATTGGCGTGGCGGAACCGGTGGCCGTGAACATCGAAACGTTTGGCACCCACACGGTAGATCCGGATCTGATCGCGACTCGGGTGCGGCAGAATTACGACCTGACGCCGAGCGGCATCATCGAGCTTCTGGGCCTGTTGCGACCTACCGCGCTTGCGCAATCCCCCGGCTTGCGCAAGGCGGGAGCGGCGCCGGAGCTTGGTGGATGGAACTACCACATGACGGCGCGAAACGGTCACTTTGGCCACTCGCCGTTTCCCTGGGAAGACACCACGCAGTCGTCGCGATTGCTGGCGTGAATATCGAGCATAGTCTCCATTTTCGTAATACTCGGAAATGGAGACTCGTCTTTTGGTTGCATCCAAACGCTCAATTTTTGCGGCTCAAGTCAAGTCCAACGAGACGACGATGTTCGTTGCCAAGCCATCCCCTGTCTTAAAAATGCCTGCTACAGATTTCTTCCAAGTTGCAAGTCCAATTGATTAGAAATCAAAGGAGTTGCAAACCCATTGTTATCATCCAAATCCAATGTCTCTTCAAGCTCGTACAGTCCGGTCTGATTTCCCCACATCGTCCAACCGGGCCGTGATGTGCGGCTAAAGAGTTCTATCCGCGGCCCGTAGGAGCACGTTTCGATGATTTCATACATTTCTACAGGTTTGCGACTATGTCCAGTCTTTCTACTCACCACAATATTTGGCTGAGTTCGCCCGGGCTGCGCTGTGCGCACTCCGGTACCGCGCGTTCCAAACAGGCAAATCTCAGTTACGTTTCTGAAGTAGAAGCCAACGCCCCTCCGGTCAGGACCGCCATCCTTCCGGACTTTGTACCAAACGATATTGGTCTTGTAATCGAACCCCCACCTTTTCATAACGTCCAGACCTTCGGCAATCAATGCGTTTGGCACCCAGAGATAAAGATGCGATTTTGGTTTCGCAATTCTGGCGATTGGTAATTCGGCGATTTCAGAAAACGACATGGTCGGATATCGGTGAAGCCGCTTATGTTCGGGTGCCATTTTGCCGGTTCGATTTGTAAATCGCCAAGGTGGGTCGGCGTAAATCGTCCCAAATGCCTGCGGTTCCTGGTTTAGCAGATCAGTCGCCGCAAATTTTGCAAACCAAGCTTCAATTTCCTCCTGGGTTGCTGTTTTGGCATCGAATGGTATTTCGTTCATAAGTTATCCACGTATTGATTGTCCGTGATTCCAAGAACCAAGACGGGGCAACCGCCGCCGCCGCCTCCCTCAATTCTCGGAATCAATTTGTTTATCCACGTCGTGCTTGTACCGTACTTTTGCCAGACCCCGAGCCCTTCAAAAATAGGACGCAATACGTTCGATTTGGTTACTATAATACCTACACTAATCGCCCGCAAGTCAAAAAGTAACCGGAAATTGTTCAAATCGCGGTCAAAGAAGGGGTCCTTATTCGACCACTCCAGTTCAAGAGCGATTCTGTTCTTGAAGCAATCGACCTTGTGAGTCGGGCTTTCATAAACATTTTCGTCGACCTTGATTTGAGTTTCAAACTTTGTCTCGAGCCAACCACGCGCCGCAAGCAGTGAATCGAGGCGCTTTGCGACCTCTGTTTTCCCACCTCCACCAACCGTAATATGGCTTTTATACACTTTGAATTCAGCCATCACAGCCGCTAGATCCTGCCATTCATGTGGGAAGTCACTTCTTAAAATTGCCGAAGCATGTCTCCATTCATAGACTTCATATCCAAGCTCTGAAAATTCGGGAACATGGCTTTGCTGCATTTCTAGGTTATTTTGACTAATCTAACGTCAAGAGCTCACTCGGAGCATTTTAAAACTTGCGGTCCCTGGCTTTT
>CANFJD010000170.1 GCA_947447315.1 Fimbriimonadaceae bacterium | reverse complement strand
GGATCGAGAATCTGCCCGGCGGTTTGCGGCAGTTTGGTACGGGAAGCTTGGTTGGGATTCCGATTGTGGTGCTGGTTGCAATGATGAGTGCCGCCGGTGCGATGTGGCTGGCGGGGCGGACGCGGTTTGGGCGGCAGGTGTACGCGATTGGCAGTAACCCCGAGGCGGCAACCTTGCGCGGCGTGAAAACGGGGTCGGTGCGGATTGCGCTGTTTGCCCTCACGGGCTTGGCGGCAGCTACCGCTGCGTTGGTGAGCGCGACCCAGTTACAGGTGATTGAGTCCGGCTTTGGAAATGGGTTTGAACTCGTCGCGGTGGCGAGCGTGATTGTCGGAGGGACTTCTATACGAGGCGGTCGCGGGTCGGTGACGGGAACGATTTTAGGGGCGACCCTGCTGGGGATTATCAGCACGGCATTGATCTTTTTGCGATTGGGAGAATCGGCGGTGTATTGGGAGCGGGCGATTCAGGGCGGTTTGATCTTGCTGGCAATTTTGGTGGATCACTGGCAGCGGCGCGGACGGTCGGCGGGGGCAGCATGAAGTGGCTACGCTCTCGAGAGTCGGCCCTCGCCGTTTTGCTGATCTTGCTGATGGTGACGGCGAATGCGCTGGAACCGAAATTTGTGACGATGCGGGCGCAGGGATTGCTGGCGACTCACCTTTGGGAGCTGGCGATTGTGGCGGTGCCGATGCTCTTCATCATCATTGCGGGCGGCATCGATTTGAGCGTCGGCGCGATTGTGGCGCTCGCGGCGGTGACCCTTGGGCTACTGTTTGAGCGCGGGACGCCGGCCACGGTGGCCGCGTTGGCGGCGATTGCGGTTGCGGGAATGGCCGGGTTTGGGAATGGCTGGTTTGTGGCGAAGCTGAAGGTGCATCCGCTAATCGTGACGTTGGCGACGATGGCGGTTTTCCGCGGATTGGCGGAAGGTTTGAGCCTGGCGAGGCCGATTTCGGGTTATCCCGCTTCGTTTTTGGCAATTAGTCAGAACAACGTGCCCGGATATTTGTTCGCGGTTTTCGCGCTGGTGGCGGGCTTTGTTTTGGCGCGGACAAAGTTTGGTCGCGGCGTGGTGGCCATCGGGATGGAGGAGACGGCGGCGCGGTTTAGCGGGATACCGGTGGCGCGGATCAAGCTGGTGCTTTACGCGCTGAGCGGATTGGCTTGCGGATTAGCGGGTGTGATTTTGGTGGCGCGAAACAATACGGCCAAGGCCGACTTGGGAATGGGGCTGGAACTGGAAGCGATCACGGCGGTGATTCTGGGGGGAGCCCGAATTGAGGGCGGTCGCGGGAAGGTTTTGGGGCTGGTTTTGGGGCTGTTTCTGATTCACGAAACCCGCGAATTTGTGAGCTGGCACTGGAAACAGAACGAGCTAAATTTGATCGTGATTGGCTCGTTGTTGATTGTTACGGTGCTGCTGGAGCGACTTTTAGCTGCGCGACGGCGAGCATAAGTCAGTTTTCGGGCGGAGTGAGGCAAAATAGCGTAGACCGTCAATGAAGATTCAACTGTCCCTCCTTTCGCTCGCGGCTATGGCTGCTCTTTTCACGGCGGGTTGTTCCAGCCCCGAGACCAAGTCGGCGGGGGACCCGAAGGCCGAGACCACCGGTGGTCCGAGCGCGGGCAAGAAGATCACCGTTTGCTTGCTGCCAAAGAAGAAGGGCGTGCCGTATTTCACCAGCTGCTCGGAAGGCGCGGAGGAAGCGGCCAAAGAGTTGGGGAACGTGGAGCTGATCTACGACGGCCCGACCAGCGGTGACGCAGCGGACGCGGTGAAGCTGATTGACCAATGGACCGCGCAGGGCGTAGATGTTATCGCCGTATCGCCAAACGATCCCGCGGTGCTGGGGCCAGCCATGAAGCGGGCGCGGGACGCGGGGATTAAGGTTATTACATGGGATGCCGACTCGGCGGTTGACACCCGCGAGTTTTTGGTGAACCAGGCGACGGCGGAGGAGATCGGTAACTCGCTGGTCGATTCGATGGCGAAGGATTTGGGGGGCGATAAGGCGGCGGGCGATGTGGCGATTGTGACGGCCACCCTGACCGCAGCGAATCAGAACGAGTGGATTAAGTACATCAAGGCGCGGTTGCCGAAGTATCCGGGGCTGCACTTGGTGGCGACCAAGCCGAGCAATGAGGATCAGAAGTTGGCGTTCAGCGTGACGCAGGACTTGACCAAGGCTTATCCGAATCTGAAGGGCGTGTTCGCGATCAGTAGCGTGGCGTTCCCCGGCGCGGCGGAGGCGATTAAGCAGGGCGGCATGACGGGCAAGGTGTTCGTCACCGGGCTTTCGACTCCTAATGACATGCGGAACTACGTGAACGAAGGCGTGGTCAAGTCGGTGATTCTCTGGAACACGAAGGACCTGGGTTACCTGACGGTCTACGCGGCTCGTGCCGCGGCGGATGGCGTTTTGAAAGCGGATGGCACTTTGAAGGCGGGTCGATTGGGCGAGAAGAAGGTGGTTGGCGACAACGTTATGTTGGGCGGGACGATTACGTTCACGAAGGACAATATCGCTCAGTACAACTTCTAAGTCGGTTCGGGAAGGGGCATTTCTAGATTTGTGGCGGATCCGGGAGTTGCTGGCACCACTCCGTGGTGCGGCGTGTTTATTGTGCTGTCCTGGGGTCACGGGAGTGACCCCTGGCTAAATGGTTCGATGCCTCCGGCATCGGGGTTTGGTTCTTCAGGATTGGGCGATAAGTTGCGATGTAGGGATATGGCATCGCGTTGCGATGCTGAGTTTTATCGTTCCGTTTCTAAGGGTCACGGGAGTGACCCCTAGCTATTTGCTGCGATCCCCTCGGGATCGGGAATCGGATCGAGCAAGCTCGATATGCCTCGGTGGGCCGAGGCATCCGCAAGTTGAATGGAGGTTTATGATTTCTCCGGGAGTTGCTGGCACCACTCCGTGGTGCGGGATTTGGATTGGGCGTTCCTGGGGTCACCGGAGTGACCCCAGGCTAAACGCTGGGATGCCTCCGGCATCGGGGGCTGACGAAGCTAGAAAGTCACGGAGTCGGAGATGACTCTGGGGTCGTTGAAGGCTTCGATGAGGGCGGATTCTGAGTTAGCCTTTAGGGTTAGGTTGTCCCAGCCCATCCAGTAGCTCCAGGGCATTCGGTCGAGGTCGGCGGGGGTAGGGACTTGGGAGTTCTCGGAGAGGGCTAACGGGCGGCCTTCCGCGATGGCGGCCATGCGGTCGTACCACGCTTGCGGGTAGGTTTCGTCGCGTCCCTCATTGGGATAGATGTCGGTGCCGAGAAGGTCAACCGTATCGTGGCCGGGATAGAAATCGGCGACGCCATCGTGCGGCTTATCGGGGTTCCAGGCCCAAAGGAGGTTGGTGAGACCGTGGTGATTCACGTAGCGATCGTAGATGAGCGCCCATAATTGGCGGAAATGCTCGGGATTCCCTCCCCACCAGAACCAGTCTCCATTCATCTCGTGGTACGGGCGGAAGATGACCGGAATCTGACGGTTTTCTAGCTCTTTTAGTGCCTTGGCCAGCCGGTCTACGTGCTTCTCCCACACAGTGCGGAGCGGAGTGCCGGGCTGGAACAGGTCTTCCCAATCCTCTTCGGTGAGTTTGGCTTGCACGCCGTCTTCGAACCCGCACGGCTCGCCCACGGTGGGGCTAGCCTGGTGATACGACATCACGATGATGCGGCCCGCGGCGTGTTGCTGATAGATTTCCTCCATCAGGGCGGGACGGTAGGCGATGTTGTCGACGTTGTGGCGGCGATCGCTGAAGCCCCATTCGCCACCCCAGATGGCGGGATAGTGACCGGTGATCCGATGAACCTCGTCGCTGGCAACCGACATTTTGTGCATCTGGTTGTGCTGACCGGAGAGGGTTTTGTGACCCCGTAATTCATACAGCAGCGCCAAAAGGGCACGCGCGGGGGCAGAAGCGTTCGGGGAAACCGGATTTAAAGTCATGAAGCAGCGGGGTTAGGAAATGAGGCTAGAGGTGCGGATGGCAGTTGCCATGGCAGTGAGAAAAGGATTAAAGCCGCCGTTTGTCACGTGAACGGACGTGTCGGCTACCCAGATATTGGCGTAACCATGGATTTTGCCGCTAGGATCGACCACGGATGTTCGGGGATCCTCGCCCATGCGGCAGGTACCGGCTTGGTGCTGTCCCGCACTGAGGTACTGCCCGCTGGGAGAGCCCCAGATTTGCTCCGCCCCGGCTTCGGCGAGCCATTGCTTGGCTTTGCCGAGCAAGAACGTTTGGGCTCGGACGGATTCGGGATGGGCCGTGCCGGAAAGGACGACCCGGGGCATGCCCACGGCGTCGGTCTCGGTGGGACTGACGAGAACCCGGCTGGTGGGGGACGGAATGTCTTGAATAGGCCCCATGACCTGGAGGGTGCGGCGATAGTTATCCCGAACAAAGTTCTTCCACTCGTCTCCCCAGGTGGGGGCGTGGGGCGGAAGGGCGCGCTTGGCGTAGATGATGGGAAGCAGAACAAAGTCGTCGGCCAGCATGCCGCCGCCGATGATGCCGTCGTTGCCGTGGCTCCAACGGGTGGTGGCGACGCTGGGACCGGGACCGACGCCGTCGTAAACGGATTCCGGCGTGATTCCCGCCGCGGAGGCGTAATAGTGGCCCTGCAAGTTTCGGCCGACCTGGTCGTTTTGGTTGCCAATCTGACTGACCAGAAGGAGGCGAGCGGTTTCGATGGCACCGGCAGCGACGATGACGCGGTCGGTGGGGATGACCATGGATTTACCGCGTTGCACCACGCGAACGCCGGTGACTTTTTCGCCCGCAGATTCGATATGCACGACCTGGGCATCGGTGATGAGGGTGACGTTTCCGGTCTCCATCGCGCGGGGGAGGAAGGTATTTTGGGAGCCGTTTTTGGCGTCGACCGGACAGGCAAAGCCAACGCAGTGCTGACAATTTACGCAGGCAGGGCGGTCGTTATAGGGCACCGAGTTGACGGCGAGAGGAACGGCTTGAGTGTCCCAACCCAGGCGACCGGCGGCGGCGGCGAGGCGCTGGCCCTTCACGGTGGGCGCCGTGGGTGGCATGGGCCAGGTTTGGGTGCCGCCGCGACCACCGGCGACGCCGAGCTCCCGCTCCATTTCAATGTAGTGGGGTTCGAGGTCGGCGTACGAGATGGGCCAATCGGCAAGGGAACTGCCCTCGGGAACGCCGTAGATGCTGGCCATGCGGAAATCTTCCGGTTTGAACCGCCAGGCCTGCGCCCCGTAGACCGAAGTGCCGCCACCGACGCCCATGGCGTTGTTGTTGTACTGCCACTCCAGCGGGCTGTGCCAGGTGGCGGAGGTGGGATCGTCGCCCGTGGTCATGCCACGTCGATCATCGAGCGACGGTCCGACGTTGTGTCCGTACTGGGTGAGGCGATGGTTACGGAGGTGATCGCGGTCGGGCGGGGAGAAGGGGACGTGATGGCCACGCTCGATGACAAGGACTTCCATTCCTTGAAAGGCGAGGCTCCAGGCGACGACGCCACCTCCCGCGCCGGAGCCGATGATGATCGCATCCCACCGTCGGGCAACCTGCGTTAACCGCACATTGCCGGTCATGCGGTCACCACAAATCCCATGGCGTCCCAGAGGGCGGATGGTTGGGCGAGGACGGCTTCGATAGTTTGCCGGCGAAGGAGGTCAAAAAAATGTGGGTCATCGCTGGACAACTGCGAGAGGGCGGAGTCCTGCGCATCGGGGGTGCTGAGATCGAAATCAGCCGGGAGCTTGGCGAGGCCAGCGTTGTAGGAATCGGCGTATTCGGGAAAGCCGAGGATGAACTCAGTGGCTCGGAGTTCGGCGGCACCGGGGAGGTCGTCGGTGGGGACGATTCGGGCCGTCGCCGCCCGCAGAATCGGTACTAGATGCGCATCGATGGGCACGGTTCCATTATGTCCATACGGGCCGGGTGGTTACGAAGGAACCTGGGCGCGTTACGAGGTTTACGCCGACAAGAGTGTCGGCGGTCCCAGGGTGGTTACGGGAGATGGCGCGTTCGTTAACTTGGCTAGATTGTCCAAGAATTCGGCCTGGTTCTCTAGCTGCTTGAGTTCGTGAAAGTAGGGGAAGTTTCCGTATTGGTGGGCGAACTTCATCCATTGTTTTAGGCGGAAT
>CANFJD010000169.1 GCA_947447315.1 Fimbriimonadaceae bacterium | reverse complement strand
TGAAGCCGAACGATGGCCAGCGTTGGTAGTTTGCGTACCAACCGTACGGGGAGCCGGAGCTCCAAATTCCAAAGGGATTAGCCTGGGCCGGATCTCTCATCAGCGGCCAGCTTTTGATATAGGGCTGAACGACGGTGGTCCAGTAGATGCGTCCCGCTTGGTCCTCGGGCGCGTTATAGGCCCAGCGGAACACCATATCATCGCTGTCGGCGAGGTAGATCTGGGTGCCAGTACCAATTTGTTTGACTTGGCTCAGAAGGGAGGTTCGCTTGGCGGCGTCTTTGGCCTGGGCGAACACGGGGAAGAGGATGGCGGCCAGGATCGCAATGATGGCGATGACGACGAGAAGTTCGATGAGCGTAAAGCCCTTATTAAATGATTTCACAGGTTGGTTATCGGGGTCGGTGGGGACACGTTAGCATTTGTCACCCATACACGTTCAGAAGCCATTCAGATCGCAATATCTGCGAATACGACGCATACTATTGTCGCTTTTGTTCGAACTGGTCGCAATTTTTACTAATACTGGGCTGCAACGGGAAGGGCGAGTGACCGGTAAACATTTTCCATAAGAGACCGGTAACCTAACTGGTGATGCGGCAGGTTAGCTACATTTCCACGGGCTGGGAGTTTATCCAGACTCGATTTGAGAATAAGAAGATTGGATACTCCCAGGCCGAATGGCTACCGGCGCAGGTTCCGGGACACGTTCATGTGGACCTGATGGCGAACGGCATCATTCCCGATCCCCACGTGGCAATGCAGGAGATTGGGGTTCAGTGGGTGGACGAGGAGAACTGGTCTTACCGAACTCAGTTTGCGTGGGCGCCGCAGGCCGATAAGCCGAATCGGCGGCTACGGTTTGAGGGGCTGGACACGATTTGTGCAATTTCGCTAAACGGAAAGGAAATTGCTAGCCACGACAACATGTTCACCGAACTGGAGGTGGACGTAACCGACCTGCTGCAGGAAGGCAACAACGAACTTCGCGTTGACTTCTATTCGGCGGTTACGGTGCCGAAGGAGCGGCTCGAAAAGTATTTTGAGCAGGTAGGGCTGACGACGGATTCGGTTATTCGCTTTGAGGAGCGATCTTTTGTTCGTAAGGCGCAGTATATGTACGGCTGGGATTGGGGCCCGCGGTTGGTTTCGGCCGGGATTTGGCGACCGGTCTCTCTGATTGAATATTCGTCTCGGATTACCGACGTCCACGTGGTAACAACACCGCGCGGATTGATTTTGAAATCAGCTACCGAAGGCGCGGGCCGGATGGTTCACCTTTTGGAAGGGGCGGGACACCGGACCGTGTTGCTGGATGGCGACGGCGAGCACGGGGTGGAGAACTTTGAGCTTTGGTCGCCCGAGCACCCGCACCTTTATGTTCTGCGCAGCTTGTTGCTGACCGAGGCGGCTTACACCACTTTGATTGAAGGATGGGACAAGCAGGGCGACGAGATTTCGGTGGAATCGCTGGATGAGAAATCGCAGCGGATTGGTTGGAGTCAGAATCGGCTGCTGCAGGAGGCAGACCAGTGGGGTGAATCCTTTGAATTTGAGGTGAACGGTCGCAAGATTTGGGCGCGAGGTGCCAACTGGATTCCGGACCACTCCTTCCCTTCTCTGGTGACGCGCGAACGGTATCGTGACCGACTGGAAAAGTGTAAAGACATGGGCTTTAACATGCTGCGCGTGTGGGGCGGCGGGCTTTACGAGACAGATGATTTTTACGACATCTGCGACGAGCTTGGCATCTTGGTTTGGCAGGACTTCCCTTTTGCGTGCGCCTACTATCCCGATGACGCGGCGATGCAGGCGGTGGTGAAGGTGGAGGCGGAAGCGAATATCGTTCGACTGCGCAATCACGTATCGCTGGCGCTTTGGTGCGGTAACAACGAGAATCTGGAGATGTTCATCAATCGCTGGGACGGCGATAAGACGCCGCCCCGGTTCTACGGCGAGAACCTCTACAACGATACGTTGCCGGCGACAGTGGCGGCGCTGGACCCGGGTCGGTCTTACATCGCTACCTCTCCGATCGGCGAACCGCCGGCCGGGACGGAAGCAAACAACGAGAAGCAACGAGGTCCAAATTCCGGTGGCTACGGCGACCAGCACTGCTGGGACGTGTGGCACGGTCGGGGCGACTGGAAGCACTACGCGGATTCGACGGGCCGATTTAGCAGCGAGTACGGCTTTGCTTCTTCCTGCGCTTTGAGCACGTGGCAGACCTATCTATCCAGCGCGGAGACGCCATCGGTGGAGCAGACGCCGGTGACGATTAACTATAAGGATCCCGTGGTGCGGTGGCACGACAAAACGGGCAAGGGCTATGACACCTACGTCGGTTACACCGAGCTGCACTATCCGGTGAGCCAGACCCTGGCGGATTGGGTTTACTACAGTCAGTTGAACCAGCGAGATGCGCTTCGGTTTGGCGTGGAGCACTACCGACGGGCGGAATTCTGCCGCGGTTCATTAATTTGGCAAATTAATGATTGCTGGCCGGTGCAGAGTTGGGCGATCCTGGACTTTGAAGGTGAGTACAAGGCACTGGCTTACGAATTGCGCCGACTGTACGCTGATCATTTGGTTTTGCTGGTTCGCCGCAACGAAGTTGTGGAAGTGTGGGTGCTGAACGACGGATCGGCGCACTGGTCGGGCTCGGTGACGGTTACGGCGCACCACTTGACCGACGGTAGCGAGATGCGGCAGGAGACGTTCGGGTTTAGCCTCGACTCCGATTCGCGGCAGAAAGTGGGCGAGTATAACGTGGCCGGTTTGGCGACGCCGGATACTTTGGTTTACGCCGAAGCGGATTCGGGACCGACGGCTTGGCACTTGCTGGCCGAGCCAAAGTTGGCGCGTCACGCCGACGTAACGCCGATCCGAGTCTCGTTTGCGCGGGAAGGCGAACTGGTCATTGAGACGTTTGCGCCGGTGGTGGATCTGGTGCTGACCGAGAACGGCAGTCCGGCTCCGTTCCTCGATAACGTGCTGACGATTCCGACAGCGGGTTACATCAGTTTGGATATCGCCTACCGGCCATCGGTGATCGAGGCGCGGTCGCTGAGCGGAGTTCACCCGGTGGAATGGGTGCGCGGGCCGCTTTAATGTTCACTGGTAGCTGACGGGAAACGGCTCGCTATGAAAATTGCCGTGGTTGGGCTGGGGTTTGGATCGGCATTCGTGCCGATCTATCAACGCCACCCAGCCGTGAGCGAAGTTGGTATTTGCGACGCGGACCCTGCTCGGCTTCGGGCAGCCGGGGAGCAGTTTGGCGTGGCTCGGCGGCATTCTTCACTGGACGAGGTCTTGGCGGCGGACTACCACGCGGTTCATCTTTTGACCCCGGTTCCCTTGCATGTGGAGCAGACGCTGGCGGTGCTGAAGGCCGGAAAGCATTGCGCTTGCGCGGTGCCGATGGCGACCGATTTGGACGATTTACGGCACATCATCACGGAAACCCGCCGGTCCGGGAAGAACTACATGATGATGGAGACCGGAGCGTACACGCGCGAATACTTTTACGCCAAGGGGCTCTATGATGCGGGTGCACTGGGGCCGGTTACGTTCCTCCGGGGCACCTACTATCAAGATTTGGAGGGCGACTATCCTCTCTATTGGAAAGCGCAGCCGCCGATGCACTACGCGACGCACGTGGTCGGGCCGATTTTGGCGCTGATGGAGACGCGGGCGACTAAGGTTCATTGCTTGGGGGCGGGCGTTTTAAAGGAATCGATTCAGCAGCCGGGCGGGAATACCTTTCCGCTGCAGACGGCGATTTTTCGGTTGGAGGGAACTCCGGCGGTAGCGGAGGTGACCCGGGCCTGGTTTCAAACTTCTCGTGCTTATACCGAGTCTTTCAGCGTTTACGGCGAGCAGCGCGGCTTTGAGTGGCAACAGATTGAATCGGAAGAACCGGTGGTGTTTACGCTGCCACCCAACGACCCGGCGGTCCGGTGGCGCGACCCGGTTGCCACGCGGGTATCGGTTCCCTTTCGTCCCGACTTGCTACCGGAGCCGCTGCGGATATTTGCCGATGGTGGTCACGGCGGGTCGCATCCACACTTGGTTCACGAGTTCGTGAGCAGCATCGCCGAGGGTCGTACCGCTGCGATCAACGAGATTGTCGCTGCCGACTGGTGCGCGCCGGGGATCTGTGCGAATTTGTCGTCATTGCGAGATGGCGAGTCCGTAGACGTGCCGTCGTTTCAGTAGTAACGTCGGCAGGATTTATCATGGATGCCAATTGCATGAGGATTGGTCAGCATCAATACAGGTTTGTGAGGAGCGATAATGCGGCCGGAACCGGCGGATTAAAGGATCCTCGAACGAGTCTTCCCGGGTACAAATGGATTCCGTCGTATAGCCGACACCACTCACTCAGTTTCACCGACGTAATATCTTGGCAGGTAACTTTTGATGAAATTACGCCTCGGGAATCCGCGAATCAAAAAGAGTTGGACTTCAAATTACAATCCAGTTTCCGCAATAGGTTACATCATCGGAGTTGCAGCATATTGCTTCATTTGCTGGCTAGTCGAGGGAAATCGGGGCCTGGGCTCTACCCAGACATACGCGGCATCGTCCCTGATCCTATGCTGCATATCACTACTTGCCCGGCGGCAATTCATGGTCAATTTTGATTCGGGAGAGATTATTTCTACGTCGGGCATTTGGCCCTTTATTAGAACCGAGAGATCGACAGTTAACCAAATTTCCAGGGTCGAAATGGACGCTAAAGGATTCGGCGGATACCAGCTGTGGCTTGTGAAAACCGATGGTCATCGGATTCCGGCCGGAGTTTCCACCTGGAAGAAGATTAACGGGCTTGGTCGATCAATCGCTGAACTCGGGCAATGGCCCTTCGAAGACTTTTCGAACCGTGAATCGACAAAATATCAGTTCACGAACAAGCCCAAACGTTAGGCTAAGCGGCATTAAGCCGCCGCGCGCTAAGGCTCAGTTAGATTGTCGGATACAGGAACGACGCTTGGGCTTCGGCGAGTACTTCTTCGGCGCTGAAGAAGGGGCGGGTGGGGGTGATTCTTTGGCTGATATCGCTGAATGTCTTCCACGCGGGCTTGGCGTCGCCGAGGGTCGGGATAACTTGGCTGATGGTTTGGAGCCGCCGTTCTAGGTTGATGTAGCTGCCATCGCGCTCGGCGGGGGCGGCCATGGGGAGGATGACGCTGGCGTAGTTGCCGGCTTCGGTCATCTGCCAGTGCTGGAAGACGAGAAATTCGACGTTTTCGAGGGCGCGAGTGACGAGGTCTCGATCGGAGTGGTGCTCAAAAGGATCGACACCGGCCAGCCAGAGGGCTTTCACTTCGCCCGCAGCGGCGCGCTCGAGGATTTGAGTTACGGTTTCGCCTTGGTGGAGTCCGAGGAGCGCGGCGGCTTCTTCGTTGGCGGTTTCGGCGTAGACGGACAGATGCTGACCAGCCGTCTTGAGCGACTCGATGGCGGCGACGCCACCGGGGCGGTTGTAGATTCCCCGGGTGGTGATGATGACCGAATCCTTGATGATGTCAACCGCTTCTTGCAGCTTCGCGACCGCAATGCCGGTTTCAGCAGCCGCAACTTCTAGCGGAGTGACGCCGGCAAGGGCACTCGCGAGAACGGCTTCGGTGCCGGGGGCGTAGCGCAAGATAAGGTGGGCGAAAGAATCGACATCCGTCGCGGCGGAGTGGGCGACTACGACCTTGGTGCCCTGGTTGAACCAGGCTTTGCGAACACGCAGGTAAAGGATCGGCTCGTCATCGCTGAGAGAGGTGCCAAAGACAAAGATGTTGGGAACCGACTCGTAGTTGGCGATGGGCAGCGGAGCGGTTTCCGAGGGGCCATCGGCGAGCGGGAGATTCGACCGGAACCGGGTATCAACGGCGTCCGAACCGAAGTTCGTATGGAAAAGACGCTTGAGCGCGAATAGGTCCTCGACGGAGAGGTCTCCACCGGCAATGGCGGCGACGGGCGAACCGCCATTGAACGCACCGAGAATCTGACCGTACGCATCGGCATGCTCGCTGGGGACTAGGTTATCGCCCTGGCGGGTTAGAACCGACGTCAGACGGTCGGCAGAATTAAACTTATAGTGGCCAAACTTACCCTTATCGCAGGTCCACTCTTCGTTGACGGCTTCGTTGGTGCGACCGTTGAT
>CANFJD010000168.1 GCA_947447315.1 Fimbriimonadaceae bacterium | reverse complement strand
GGTGAGGGGTCTCTGTGCCACGTAATCGTAGCGTGACCGCCCGCGACCGGGCGCGTGCCTCAAGGAAGGACCCATCCGTTGCCGAGACCATTCTTTGGTCGTGGCTTCGCGACGCGAAACTTGGCTTCAAATTTAGGCGCGAACATTCGGTGGACCGTTATCGGCTCGACTTCTTTTGCCGCGAAGCGATGCTCGCGATAGAGATGGACGGGGAACAACACGACCCGGTCCGCGACTCGGTACGTGATGCACGTTTGGCAGAGATGGGCATCTACACCCATCGGATTCCGAACCGCATGTTCTTCGGTTTAGACGACGACCACTGCCCTGACTTTATCCTGGAGATTCAGAAGCTCTGCGAAGAGCGTGCTGGTCGCCTAGCGTTTCCCGGACCCCTCACCCCCTGCCCCTCTCCCCCGGAGGGGAGAGGGGAGTTTTGAGCTATTGCACTGCACAGAGATTTTGCGACAGATCTGCATGCCGTCTGGAAGCCGGATATGGGACTCGTTTAACCTAACCCGGGGGCCAGGTGAGGGGTCTTCCTCCTAGTAGGTGGACGTGCAGGTGCGGGACGGTTTGGCCGGCGGCTTCGCCTTGGTTGATTACCAGTCGGTAACCGGCGTCGAGGCCCTCGGCCTCGGCGATCCGCCGGGCGGCGTTCAGTAAATGCTGGTGGTCGCCCGATTCGGGCACGGCGGCGACGCCGGAAATGGGGGCCTTGGGAATGACTAAGATATGCACCGGGGCCACCGGCGTGATGTCGCGAATGGCAAAAACGTGCTCATCCTCGTACACGAAATCGGCGGGGATCTCGCGGGCCAAAATGCGTTCAAAAAGGGTCGGCATAAAACGTAACTGTTAGGACGCTTCACAATAGGGAAATGGAGGAGCTGGAAAAGACCGAACTGTGGGCCGATACCACCGATGGCGACCTGTTGCGCCATCTCTTTGGCTACTATCCCACCCTGCACGACGCCAGTTTCACCGAATTTGTATGGAAAGCCGATAGCCGCACCCTCACGGGTTATGTGGACTACGACGACCTGGCCGAAGACGGCGAATATGCGGGGCAGGAGGTTTCGGTCCAAATTGCCCTCATTTGGACCGGGGTATCCCGCGCCTCGCTGCCCATGGAGGAGTACTCCATCATCGACTTCGGCTTTCGGCTGCGGGCCGACCAGATGGAAACCTGGTGGACGGTTTTTAACGATCAATACAGCGTGACGGCGGCCCGGTTTGACGTGGAAATTCGCCGGGATCGCCCGAAAGATGCGCCGATGAAGTGGAGAATCGAGTAGGTGGAAACGCTCTGGTACAGCGACCGGTGGTCGTTCCGTTTGGCCCGGTTATTGTTGCTTCCGGCGAGCCTTTTGTATGAGCTGGGGAGCATTCTGTTCCGCAAGGTTTACGACTGGGGCTGGAAAACGGCGGCTCAGCCGCATCCTCGCGCGGTCTGCATTGGCAACCTGACGGTGGGCGGAAACGGGAAAACGCCGGTGACGATTGCGGTGGCGCAACTGCTGCGGGATCGCGGGTATTCGGTGATTATTGGGGCCAGCGGCTACGGGAGCGATCACGAATCGGACGCCCAGTTTGCCCCCGATGATGCGCATTTGGACGCCAAAGTCTGGGGCGACGAAGGGGCGGTGATTCGGGAGCATTTGCCGGGGGTTCCGCTGGTGGTGGGTCGGAACCGGGTTCAGGCGGCGCAATTGGCCTACGCTCGCGACCCCGATTCCATTTTGGTGATGGATGATGGTTTTCAGCATTTGCGGCTGCGGACGCGGGTTCAACTGCTGATTCCGTCGCCGTCTAAGAACTATCGGAGTCTGCCGGCGGGGCCATACCGGGAGTCGCCTTCGGCGGTCCGCTACTCGAGCCTGAGCTTTGGGGCCAAGTATCAGATCCGATACGATCGCTCGCCGAGCGAACCGTTTCCGGCGCGATTTCATTTGTTGACGGCGATTGCGAACCCGGAGCGGTTTGTGGGGACGGTGGGCGAGCTTTCGGGGAGTCAGCCGGTGACGACGCGCTGCCTGGCCGATCACGATCCGCTCAACGCTGGTAATTTACTGAGAGACTATGAAGATGGAGCCACGGTCGTGGTTACGGAGAAGGACTGGGTGAAGCTGCGCGTTCATCCCGATGCGGGGCGATTGCGGTGGGTGGTGGTGCGGCAAACGGCAACCATCGAGCCGGCCGCGTTTGCCGATTGGCTCATCCAAAAGCTCGAGACCGAATGAACAGATTTAAGCAAAACCGGCGCGCCATTCTCAACCGCTTCGCGGGTCGGATGTTTATGCGGGCGCAGAAGTATTTTCAGAAGGGGACGGATGCGGATTGCGAGCGTCGCGGCGCGAAACTGGGCGTGCTTTTTTACCGGATCGACCGGAAGCATCGCGAGCGGACATATGCGAATCTGAAGTTGGCGTTTCCCGAGTGGAGCGACGCCAAGGTTCACGAAACGGCACTGGAGGTGTTCCGGCACTTTGGGCGGATAATGGGCGACTTTTTGCGGTGGCCAATCCGTACCAATGAGGACATTATCCGTAGCTGCACGATGACGGGGCAGGAGCATTTGGAGGCGGCGCTGAGCTTGAACAAGGGCGTGCTGGGGGTGACGGCGCACTTTGGCAATTGGGAGCGCATGGCGCACTGGGCCACGGCCATGGGCTATCCGCTGACGGTGGTTTCGCGCCCGGCCGATGATGACGGATTGGAGGCGATGCTGAACGGAATCCGCGAGCGGGCGGGGGTGAAGGTGCTGAGTCGCGGGGCGGCGATCCGGAGCATCATGTCGGAGTTGCGGCAGAATCGGGCGGTAGCGTTGTTACCGGATCAGAACTCGGACGAGTGTTTTGTGCCATTCTTTGGCATTCCGGCGGGGACGGTGATGGGGCCGGCGGTCATTCACTTGCGAACGGGAGCGGCGATTTTGCCGGTGTACGGGGTTCGCACGGGGGTGGGGCAGTATAAGATGATCGTGAAGCCGGTGATTAATTTGGACGGCGTGGAGACGACTCCGGAGGCGATTACGGCGAAGATTAATGAGGCGCTGGAAGAGGTGGTTCGGGAGTATCCCGAGCAGTATCTGTGGCTGCACGACCGTTACAAGAGCGCTCGCCGAGCGGGCTTGATTCCCGACCAACCGAACTGAGATGGAAGCGCCGAGGGTATTGCTGGTCCGCTTTTCCGCCATTGGCGATTGCGTGATGGCGGCGTGGGCGGCGACGGCGATTCGGGAACGGCATCACGATGCGTTTCTGTGTTGGGCGGTGGAAGGTCGGTGTGCGCCGGTGATTGATCGGCACCGATTGGTGACGCAGCGGGTGGAGTTTCCGCGGGATCGGTGGAAGCAGGCACGGTGGAGTCCGCGCACTTGGCAGGAGCAGATCCAGAAGTACTCGCGGTTGCGGCCGTTGCGGTTCGACCTGGGTTTTGATCTGCAGGGTCACAGCAAGACGGCGTTATGTCTGCGGTTGGCGAAACCGAAGCGACGGATAGCGGCGGATGCGACGGATTCGCTCGCCAAACTGCTGAACCCCGTTTTGCCCCGGCCGAGTGAGTCAATGCACACCGTGGAGTGGAATCATGCGGTGCTGAACCATTTGGGAGACTTTCCGATGCCATTGGGACCGATTCTGCCGGATGTGGGGGCGGAGCGGGATCCCAAGCTGGTGACGATCTCGGTGAGTGCCGGGGCGGCGGAGAAGGCATATCCGTTGTCGCAGTGGGAGACGGTCGCCCAGCAGTTAATTGCGGATGGCTATCACGTGACTTTTCTGGGAGGAAGGACCGATCCGCACCCGACGGTGGGGGAAGACTTGGTGGGCAAGCTCCGGTTGAAGGACACATTGCGGCTGGTGGCTTCTAGCGCGGTGCATTTGGCGGCCGATACCGGGACCGGTCACATGTCAGCGGCGGTGGGTACGCCGGTGGTGAGCGTGTTTGGACCCACTGATCCCATTCGGTTTCGGCCATTTACCTCTAATGGGATGGTGCTGCATGCCGGATCGCGACCGGGCGACGTTTCGGCCGCCGATATTTTGGAAGCGGCTCGGGCCTTGTTAGCTCAGCGGGCGGCGGCGGGAGAGCGCGTCGGTGGCTGAGCCTCAGCGATTCCTGATCTCTCGGCTGAGTGCGCTGGGGGATGTCGTTTGCACGCTTCCTGCCGCCGTCGCCCTGAAACGCAAGTGGCCGGATTCTCACATTACGTGGGTGGTGGATCCACGATTTGCGGCGGTGGTCCAGGCCTGCGAGGCGGTGGATGAGGTGGTGATTTTCAAGCCCAAAGGCTTTGCCCGGCCCACCCTTACGGGACACTTCGACGTGGGTTTCGACCTTCAGGGCCTGTTTAAGAGTGGCTGGGTCATCGCCACCGCCTACTGCTGGAAGAAGTTGGGATACCACTGGCAACGAGAAGGCACGCGCCTGTTTTCCCACCCCGTGATGCCCGATCCCTCGTCGTTTCACATCGTGGACCAGTACCTCGATGTGGTGCGTGCTGCCGGAGCGTTGGCCGGGGATGACCGGGCAGAATTTGGCCTCAAACCTTTGGAAGAGAGTGTGCTTTCGGCCCGACGGAAGCTCAAAGAAGCGGGCGTGATCGGTCGGTTTGTCGTGATGAATGCCGGGGCCGGGTGGGAGTCCAAGCGATGGCCCGCGGCCCACTTTGCCCAACTGATGAACGGCATTGACCTGCCAACCGTCCTCGTTGGAGGTCCGGCGGCGGCCGATCGTGCCGCGGGAGAAGAGGTGAAGGCGGCCGGAGGCAAATTCATCGATCTCATTGGCAAAACTTCCGTCGCCGAACTGATCGCCCTCATTCGGCTCTCCAGCGCGCACGTGGGGGGCGATACGGGCAGCACCCACCTGGCAGCCGCCATGGATATCCCGGCCATCGGACTCTATAGCATCACCCGACCGCAAAGATCGTGTCCGTACGGTCAAATTGACCGATGCCACTATCACCCGGATGGCCTCACGCAGATATCGGCCGATGCCGTGCTGGTGACGCTTCAGGAGGCACTTCGATGACGCTGGATGAGGCCTTGCGCTTGCGGGAAGGACGGAGATTGGTCTTCACCAACGGGGTCTTCGACATCCTGCACGCGGGGCACGTGCAGTACTTAACCGCGGCTCGGGCCCTGGGCGATCTGCTGGTGGTTGGGGTGAACAGTGATTCAAGTGTGCGCCGACTGGGCAAAGGGCCGGATCGTCCCATTCACACACTAGAAGATCGAATTGCCGTGTTGCAGGCCCTGCGAGTCGTGGATGGGGCGGTAGCGTTTGAAGAAGACACTCCCGAGGCACTCATCTCCCAACTTAAGCCTGAAGTCCACGTAAAGGGCGGTGACTACACGGAGGATCAGCTTCCCGAAGCCAAGATCGTGCGGGCGTACGGGGGAGACGTGGTGATCATGGAGACCCTGGTGGGGCGTTCCACAACAGCGGCGTTAAGAAAACTTCGATCGGAATGAGCAACCCCGTTGTTTTCTGTCCCGACCCAAGCAACCGATGGGGCTTTATCTTTCCCCACCCGGACGATGAAATTGCGATTATTGGGTGGATGTCGTGGCTCGTTTCGCACGGGATTGCGGTGAGTGCCATCTGGATGCATTCCACCCCGATTCGCGAAGCGGAAAGTCGGGTGGTAATGGCCAGGGCGGGGGTGAGCGATCTCACGTTTTTACAAGCGCCGGACGGTGAACTCACCGAGACCTGGCGGACGTTTGAACCTGAGTTGGCGACTTGGCTCCGGTCCCGGGTCATCACCCACCCGGTGACGGTCGCCTACGAGCAGGGGCATTTGGATCACGACGTCACCAATTGGCTAGTGAATCGAAATGCTGGCGTTCCCGTCCGTGAAGTGCCGCTGTATCATCCATATTCCCGAAAAATCCTGCGGGCAAATACCTTTGCCGGTCAAGGAAATGCCGATACTCGCGCCCTGAGTTCCGACGATTTTCACCTGAAGTGCTCGCTTTTAAGTTCCTATCCCAGCCAACGCATCGGATCGATTTTGAGAACCTACCGGGCAGTTCATCGTTTGCTAGGAAACCCCGACCCATTCCGAACTGAGAAGATGCGGATCCAGACTTGGACTGATTTTGCCGCCCCTAATCACGCGGATCCACTTCGGCAAGAAATTCTGAAATCCCCGCGGT
>CANFJD010000167.1 GCA_947447315.1 Fimbriimonadaceae bacterium | reverse complement strand
TGCGGTTCCCGCGCCCGCCAGTTCCTCCGGGATCCCCGCCGCAATCGCCGCCGCCTGCTCCATCTCGCGACGCCCATGCTTCTCTCCTGGCTCGGCATACCCACCAAACACAAAAGCGGTGTCGTATTCCGATTCTTCGCGCGTGGCGAACATGGGCTGATATTCCGCCCAGCCCAGGTGACGATCAGTTACTTGGGTAACGAAATCGAGCACTTGAGGGGAGGAACGGAAGTTTGCAGAAAGACTCTCTAACTTCAGCCCAATTCGCTCGGCATGCTCGCGTAGGTCGCGATATGCTTTCAGGTCGGCGCCGCGGAAGCGGTAAATCGCCTGTTTTGGGTCACCGACGGTAAAGACCGCTACCCCGGCTTCCATGAAGTTCAGCAGCAACGCCAACTGGTCAGGTGACGTGTCCTGCATTTCGTCAACCATCAAAATTCGGGTCTCTTCGGCCACTTGCTGGCGGACTTCGGAGACCGACATAAGCTCTGCCGCCACCGCCAGTGCAGAATCGAAGGTAAGCAACCCCTGGCGACGCAAAGTCGCCGCCGTTTCTCTCCCCACCTGGGCGGCGCGAATCGCCAACGGATATAGAATGGGATACCGCCATCCTTCGGTAAATAGCGTGTAGATCCGCTTGATCTCGTGTCGATCGGCAATGTTGCCAAAGGTTCGCATGGCAGGAAAGTTCACGTCCTGGTAGAGACCTTCGCGAAGTTGCATCCGAGTTCGTTCCAATGCGGGCAATACGACATTGGCGAGCTTCGGATCCAGCGGGATGTCTTCAATGGAATCCAGCTCATATATCCAGTTATTCAGGAAGGATTCCCAGTCACTGGCTGGAATTGAGGCTCGGGGATTCTTGGCCGCGATCGAAGCAATTTTGACGAGACGGTTTACCTGCGCCGAAAATCGATCATGGGTTTCACCCAGCGCTGTCCACGCCGCCGCAAGCTCCGGCTCCGCCACCCAAGTGGGAATGGCTTTCTCTACGGACGCGCGAAGGTGGGCACTCAAGAAAGCGTCGTCGATCACCCGAAACGCAGTCGGTAGCCCGGCTCGCAAGCCATGGTCTTCGATGATCTGCTGAACGAGGGAATCGATGGTGCCGATTCGGGCTTCCGCAATCCGCGCAGACGCACTTTGGACGGCCGGATTCTCGCTTTCGAACAGCCGGCGTTGAAACCGCTCGCGCATTTCGCCTGCCGCTTTACGAGTGAACGTAATCGCAACAATTTCACGAAGTGCAACACCTTGTTCCACCGCCTGCACCAACCGACGGACCATTGTCTCTGTCTTGCCCGATCCGGCGCCCGCTTCTAACAACGTGGACACCAGGGGCGACGAGATCACCCGTTCACGGACTTCGAAGTCGGGAGGTCTATTCATCACTCTCATCTCCATCGGTATCACTCGCGGCCGCGTTTATCAGGTCAAGAAAATCCCGGTAAGTCGGGGTTGCCTCTTCGCGTTGCTGAGCTGCGACTGCGGCACGGTCGGCCGGACAAATGGTCGTGTAGGGGCATGTTCGGCATTCCGCACCCGGCCGAACGGGGATCAAACCCTCTTCTGCCATCCGTCCCGCGATGCGAACCCAGGCATGCAACTGGTTGCGTTGGTCATCCCCGTACAAAATCGTCGCATCGTTCCCGCCGCGGAGCGACATATAGGTCGCTTCAACCGCCTGCCCAGGATCGGTCGCTTCCGCGTAAATCATCCATTGAAGTCGGCGGCCGCCATTCGTCGGCTCCTTTTTCTCCGAGAACTTGTCCACCTTGCCAGATTTGTAGTCAATGACTCGCTTGCCGCCGCGCGCCGAGGTATCAACACGGTCGATCCGTCCGCGCACGGGTAATCCTTCGATTTCCAGAAAGAAACTTGTTTCAAAGTGGGCCGGCACCCAAGCTCCGCCGGCCCGAGCATCAGAATCACGGTCGAGAAGGCGACCAATTTCGTCGGCCATTTGACGAGCATCCCGCTGATGGCCGACACTTTCACCGATGAGTTCGCCAAATCGGTGATCTTCAATCGCCATCTTTACTTCCAACTTGTGCAGCTCGTTCCATCGAAACTCTGGGTCCGAGAGCGCCTCCAAATGGTTTTGAAACAGTTCCTGTAGTATCCGGTGGGCAATTTCACCTCGCGGAATCGGGGGCAGTCCCACCTCATCCGGTCGGAGATCCGGGAGTCTGAGGGATCGCTCATAGTAGTATCGGCGACCGCACGAAAGATAGCTCTCCAGCCGGCTGGGTGACCAACCGGCGGATGGGAAAAGCTCACTGGGCGGCACCGATACCAAACCTTCGCTCGGTAGCCGATCGAAACTACGAGCCATCAGCCGTTCGGGAGGGCTGATCGGTAATCGGTACCCGCTTTCGGCCATCAAAACTTCCTGTCTGTTCAGCGGGGCTTCCTGCCCAAGAAGAGCGGTTCGGGATGCCACTTTTTGGATGGGGGATGCGAGGCGAGCGCTCAGCCAAGGGGATGCGAACGCCGCCTGATCGGTCTTTCGGTCGCCCCGGGAATAGAACACAGCCGTCTCCCCGCTGCGCCACGCTAATCGATCAAAAGCGCGCTCCATTTGCCGATCTTCATTCCGCCGGAGACTGCGCGGTAATAGCGGATTACCCGTCTCCCGACGCGGAAAATTCCGGTCGGTAAAGCCGACCACGTACAGCCGGTCAAAGTCCAATCCTTCCATTCCCGCCAAAGTCGAGACGAAAATTCCATCCCCAAATTGATTACCTCCCGGTAGCTTGGCGATCAGCAGGTGATCGAGAAGCACTCGGACTAGCGGTAGCGAAGGAAGAAACTCAAGCGGCTCCAACTCTTCCCAATCGTGTAGCCGATCCCGCACCGGTTGGCTGAGGTCGGCTCCTTCCGTCAGTTTCGGGATTAGCTCCGTCCAGCTGCCGGGCGGATTGCTCGGCATCCGACTTCGAAGCCTTCGCCCCTCCGGGGAGATCCCGGTCGGCAAGTCCATGCCATTCATCAGCAGACCGGCGGTGCGGCCCATTTCCAATGTCAGGCGCCCATAAAATCCGCGATCGGGGACGACTATGCCGCACCGGTAGGCGGGGACTCCGTCTAGAACCGCTTGCCGCACCGCACGAAGAGCCAGCGAGATTTCATCAAATGTGTCGTGCGCCTCCACTGCAGATAGCGACGGGAGGGCATCAGAATCGCCGGTAGAGTAGGGCGGCGTCGCGACTCGACGATCATCGGGGTCAAGACGAAATGTCACGGTGCCTGGCGCGATCTGTAGCGGATTTTCTCCAGGTCGCACAAGTCCCGGCAGGTCGTTGCTGAATCCAGTAAAAGCAATTCGCACGCGGTCATCAATGTCTGATGGCAGATCGGGTTCGGCCAACAATCGCTGGATAGCAGAGAACGCACGAGACAAGACTTCCGCTTGGTCTAGGTAACCCAGCCACTCGGCAAATGGGGTTTGTATATTCCGCCATGCCGTCGCAATTTGAAGATTCAGCGAAGGTGGAATTTTGCCAACGGCCAGCAAATCGGCAGGGGTTCGCCACTGAACGTTCGCGAGCGCTCCGCGAGAGCGCACCAGTTGGCGGCGAGTTTGCAAACCGCAAACTTGGCTCGGGGTGACAACCGTCACTGTTCGCCAACGGTCTCCGGCCCGAGCGGCTTCAATCGCCTCGGCTAATTCCGCAATGTCACGGTTCACTTCGTACCATTGTAACCCTATTCGCCACCTTCGAGAGATCGCGGAATCTTGACTTTATTGTCAACATTCCGGGTTTACTATCGGGTGAGAACCTCCATCCCTAATGCTTACCATAACCAATCTTCACGCCAAAATTGACGAAAAATCCATCCTAAAAGGCGTCAATCTTCAGATTAATCCCGGCGAAGTCCACGCCATCATGGGACCGAACGGATCGGGCAAATCTACCCTGGCTTCGATCCTCGCCGGGAAGGCAGACTACGAAGTTACAGAAGGCACGGTGGAGTTTGAGGGACAGGATCTCCTTGAATTGGATCCGGAAGAGCGTGCCGCTGAGGGCCTCTTTCTTGCTTTCCAGTATCCGGTCGAAATCCCCGGGGTTACGAACACTTACTTCCTGCGCACGGCATTGAACAATGTTCGGAAGCATCGCGGCTTGCCCGAGCTCACGATGAGCGAGTTCACCAAGCACATTAAGAGCAAGGTGGAGATGATGGAGCTTCCCTCTTCGCTGCTTTCCCGCAGCGTGAATGAAGGCTTTTCTGGCGGCGAAAAGAAGCGCAATGAGATTTTCCAGATGGCCGTACTGGAACCAAAGCTGTGCGTTCTGGATGAGACCGATTCAGGATTGGATATCGACGCATTGAAGGTCGTGAGCCACGGTGTGAACAGCCTCCGCAGCCCCGAGCGGGCGGTGTTGGTGATCACCCACTACCAGCGCCTGCTTGATTACATCCGGCCAGATTTTGTGCACGTGCTAATTGGCGGCAAGATTGTTAAGAGTGGCGGCCCTGAGTTGGCACTTGAGTTGGAAGCCAACGGTTACAGCCTCATCGAAGGGGAACTCGCCGTTGCCGCTTGACCCAGCTGGCATGGCTCCGATCCTGATGGAAAGTTCACCCTTTGCGTCTCACTTTGCCGACTTGAAGCCACTTCTGGAGATCACCGGTCCGGCTTGGCTGCAATCGGCGCGGGAACGTGGATTCCACGAGTTCGAGGCGGTGGGTGTCCCCACCACTCGAGACGAGGAGTTTAAATACTTACCGCTTCGTCCCCTCACGGAGTGGAAGTTAGCTCCGGCGCATGGCGCGACCCTCGACCGCCAACAGGTTGCAAAACTTACGCTGGGTGAGATTGACGCGATTACGCTCACCTTCATCAACGGTCAGTTTGCCCCAGAGGTTTCGACGGATGACCTGTTACCCGACGGAGTATTCGTACTGCCATTTGAAGATGCGTTTTTGGCTATGCCCGAGACGTTTGAAAAGTGGCTAGGCAAGGTTGCCACCACCTCCCAAAAGCTAGGCACCACGAACGATGACCGTTTCATCGCTCTCAATACGGCTTTTCTTCAGGACGGAGCATTTGTGTATGTCCCCAAGAACACCAAGATTGTTCGCCCGATTCACCTCCAGTTCGTATCCGACGCTTCCGTTTCCCCTATCGCGATTCATCCTCGCGTCTTGGTGGTGCTGGAAGATCACGCCGAAGCGGTTATTTTAGAAAGCCACGTCGGTCAGACCGGGCAGTATTTCACCAATCCGGTCACCGAAGTGGTGCTTGGAGCAGGGGCACAGTTAGAGCATGTTCGCTACCAAGACGAAACGGATTCCGCCGTTCACATTGGAAATTTTGCAGTTCATCAATCGGAGAATTCGGTCCTTAACAGCATAGTCGCCCAATTTGGATCGGCAATTGCCCGTTTGGATGCCACGGTATGGGTTGGCGGTTCTAACGCGGAAACTTGGCTGAATGGCGCCAGCGTAGGTCGCGGCCACCAACGGATCGATAATCACACCCGCATCGACCATGCCCTCCCGCATTGCCAGAGCTTTGAGGTGTACAAAACGATCTTGGATGATCATGCGCACGGCGTGTTCAACGGCAAAATTTTCGTTTACCAGGACGCTCAGAAAACGGACGCCAAGCAGACGAACCAGGGCCTTTTGCTTTCGCCAACCGCCGAGCTGGATACGAAACCTCAGCTAGAAATTTTTGCGGATGACGTGAAGTGTACGCACGGTGCCACTGTCGGACAGTTGAGGGAAGATGCCCTTTTCTACCTCCGTGCGCGGGGTATCCCCAAGAAGGAAGCCGAAGCTCTTTTGGTCTACGCGTTTGCGGCCGAAGTCTTTGAGAAGATCTCGGAGCCATCCATCCAGGCAGCGATTGAGGCCCGGCTCTTCCAAAAGTTGGCCTAATGTCGGCGCTCACGATGAGGCGAATCCGGTTAGGATTCGCCTTCGCGGCGCTGATATTTGTGCTTGGATTAGGTCTGCGAATCCCGGCCAAATTTTCGCTGGTCGGCGGTGTAGCGATCGGGATTTGGGTGGGTTTCCGGGCTAAACTGCGGGCATGACTCCTGCTATCGACGCCCTATTCAAACGGGTTCCGGCTCCGCTGACGGAGGCCTCCACCGATCCTGAAATTTTGGCATTGGTGCAGGTAGCGGTGGATTCCGTACCAAATCATCCCACTGCCCAGGCTGGTCTGTGGCTTTATGTTGGCGAC
>CANFJD010000166.1 GCA_947447315.1 Fimbriimonadaceae bacterium | reverse complement strand
GTATGAGGTTCTTCGCAACGGCAAAACGATTCTAGAGGCAGATGCCTGCGGGATCGGATTCGTTGTTTCCCGTAAAGGCGTTCCCGAGCGATCGATTCTAGACGCCGCTCTCGATTTCAGCAGCCGCTTCGACCACCGTGGGGCTCCCGGTCATGGCGCGGGCATGCAGACCGATATTCCATGGTCAATGCTCATCGAACGGTTTCCTCGCCACGCGAAAGAACTTGCCCAACGGAATGTCGCCGTTGCAATGTTCTTCATGCCGTTTGAAGGTGAGATCCGCAGCCTCGGAATCCGTGCCGTCGAACAACTTACTCACCTTGTTGGCGCAGACATCCTCGCCTGGGCGAACGTCGACCTCAACACGGACGTTTTTCCGGCGGGTAGCAAGGCTCTCCGTCGCGCTCCGAACGTGCGGATGGCGCTGTTAAAGCGACCAGAGGCCCTCAGCAACACCGGATGGTTCATCTGTCGTTATCTACTTCGCCTTGCCCTTGATGCGGAGATTGGCCGTGTCGCTGGCGATGAATTCAGTCTGGTCTCGCTTTCAAACCGAACGATCGTGTACAAGGGACTCGTCGAGTTGTCGAAGCTGGGCGACCTCTATCCCGACCTCCAAAACCCAGATTTCGCAACTCGGTTTGCGCTGTTCCACTCCCGATACAGCACCAATACCAGCACCGCTTGGAGGCGAGCCCAACCGTTCTGGGCGTTAGCTCACAACGGAGAAATAAATACCATTCGGGGCAACACCGCCTGGATGGAAGCAATCGGTCGCGACCTTATCGCCAAACTCGTTGAACTCGAACCTTCACTACGACCGTTGGCTGCGCGGGTGGAATCGATCATCTGTTCCGGCGGTTCCGACACCTCAAATCTCGATGACATGCTCATCGCCTTAATGGCCGGTGGCATGTCCCTCACACAATCCGTATTAGCTCTTCTTCCCGAGGCAAACCAAAACTTTGATGGACCTCTGGCCGAGTTCTACCGGACGATGAACATCTTCCTCGGTGCCTGTGACGGCCCTGCCGCCATCGTTGCGTGCGATGGGGACGACGCCATTGCTCACCTAGACCGTAACGGTCTGCGTCCGCTGTGGATTTCAGCAACGAAAGACGTTGTCGTGGCGTCAAGCGAACCAACGGGTAGTTATCCCATCGGACCGCTCGAAGTCCAGCGGGTGCTGGGGCCGGGCGAAACCGTTGCGGTGAATCTCCGTAGCGGTCGGTTCTTGCTGAACGATGAAGTTCACGAATTAATTTCTCGTGAACCGTTTACCGCGGTCACCGATCGTGTTCAGCCTGGTGAAGCAACCTCAATTGCGTTCGAGCTTGACGAGCTCGAACGTGTCCAAAGAACTTTCGGAATGACGAAAGAAGACGTGGATGTTGTGCTAGCGCCCCTACGGTCCACGGGCAAACCAGCCGTTGGCTCCATGGGTGACGACACAAGCCCATCGGCGTTGCTCGATACCCTGCCGAGACGCCTAGAGGATTACTTCAGTCTGCGATTTGCTCAGGAGACGAGCCCTCCTATCGATCCGATTCGGGATGCGTGGGTATTCGATTCTTCCGTGGCGCTAGGGGATCGATCGGGGTTGTGGGACGGTCAAGGTCGACGCGTCTTCACATTCCCCGATCGAATTTTAAGCGTCGAGCAATGGGCTTGGCTAGAAAGCAGAGACGAATCAATCACGTTCTCCCTCCTTTGCGAGCCAAATTCCGCGGGTATCGAGAGCCGCCTCGACGAACTGGTAGAAGAAGCGGCTCGCGCCACACAACACGGTTCGGTGCTCATTTTGTCGGACTTCGGCGTGTCAGAAAACAACGCCAGTGTCCCTATCCTTCGCGCGGTTTCACGTGTGCACGACCGACTTGTACGCGATGGAACCCGCCACCGCGTTGGAATTCTCGCCCACGCGGGCGCTTGGGATATTCATCACTGCTCTCTCCTAATCGCGCTGGGTGCCGACGCGGTGTGTCCTTGGCTCGGATGCGCCAGCGTCGAGGCCGACGAACTCAATTATTTGAAGGGTCTACGCAGCGGCTTCGCCGAAGTAATGTCCATGATTGGCGTTACCCCGGCAAGCGCCTATTGCGGAGCTCGATTGGTAGAATCTATCGGACTTGATCGAGAATTCTCGCTGGAGAATTTCCCGGGCGTTCCGGTGCATCTCGGCGGAATCACCCGTGAAGTCCTCAACCAAGAATGGCTTGGATTTCATCGTGAAGCCTTCACTCGCGAGAGGGAACTTGTTGCGGTGCTGCCCGATGCTGGTGAATATCGCCACTCGCGGGAAGGCAGAGCACACACCAATAATGCCGAAATCGTCCGCGCTCTCCATTCCGCCTCGGGGTACGCCAAAAAAATCCACCAGCACCCGCCGGGAACCTGGGAAGCTTATTCGGACTACGCCGCTCTCGTCGCTAACCGTCCGCCCGTGACGATCCTAGACTGTCTCACGATTCGAGGCGGTGAGTCGATTCCGGTTGAAGAAGTGGAGTGTGAGGAGTCGATTCTTTGGCGCTTCATGGCTCCCGGCATGAGTGAAGGAGCCCTCTCAGAACCGGCGCACCGTACGATCGCTAAGGCGATGAACATTCTGAATCGCTACTGCAGAATGAGATTCGCGCGGCTGGAGCTCCCCATCCCCGGCGGAATGGGTCCCTTTGCTAATTCCGGCGAAGGCGGATTTGATAAATCGCGAATCGGAAAGTCCGACGGCAATACCAGCATTCAATATGCTGGCGGTCGATTTACGATCACCCCCATGACCGCCTCGCGCGCAAAAGAGGCAGAAATCAAATTTGCGCAGGGGGCAAAGCCAGGAAAAGGTGGCCAGCTTCCCGGCAAGAAAGTGACTGCGGAAGTAGCAGAGCGCCGTGGATGCGAACCTGGTTACGAACTCGTAAGCCCTCCAATCAACCACAACCTCTACAGCATCGAAGACGTAAAATTGATGCTCGAAAGCTGGCGGCACCTTAATCCGAACGTCAATTGCTCGCTTAAATACGTGGCCACCTATGGCGTGGAAATGGTCGCGATTGGCGGCGTTAATGCGGGTGCAAACCGTCTTCACATCTCCGATGGAAGCGGCGGCACGGGCGCGGCAAAACGTGTTGACCAAAAGCATGCGGGAATCCCGTTGGTTGCGGTACTCCCGGGAATTCAGGACATGCTGATCGAAGAGCGGGTGCGTCACCTTGTCGAGGTCAGCGTGGATGGAGGCGTGCAGAGCGGTGAGCAAGCCCTCAAGCTGTTCCTTCTCGGGGCAGATCGAGTGGGTTTTGGTACCTCTCTGCTAATGGCGATCGGGTGCTCGATGCTCCGAAAGTGCCATCTGGCAGGCCCCGATCCGGCCGACCCCTCCGGCAAGCGGCGGCTGGGTTGCACGCCCGGAATTGCCACGCAAGACCCCGTGCATCTGGCCCGCTTTGCCGGAGATGCGAAGCATATTGCCCGTTATTTGCGGTTCGTTGCCCGAGAAATTCGGGAGCGCATGGCGGAACTCGGCATCCGAAGACTGAGTGATGTCATTGGAGAACGGGATTTCCTGGAAAGAAAATCAACTCTCACCGGAAAAGCCGCGATTCTCGATTTCGGCCCTATCCTAACCCCACCTAACGAGTCCGAACTGCGTCGCGATTTCGCAAAACAAACTCGCCTCCACCAGCCGGAGGTGCGCCACGAGGAAATTCGCCTAGCTTCCCTGGCAATGGCCGGTGAATCCGTACAAAATAGCCTCGACTCGGCAAAAGTTAGCAATTTCGACCGTTGCATTGGGATGGCTGCAGCCGGTGAAATCGCCCGAAAGTTTGGCGATGCAGGTTTGCCAAACGGCAGCGTTGACCTTCATCATGAGGGCGTCGCGGGACACTTCTTTGCGGCCTACATGGTGCCAGGAATGACTTGCCGTCTTACCGGAACTTGTGCTGACTCAGCATTTACCGCGACTTACGGAGGAAAAATGGTGATTCAGCCACCCGACGGCGATTCGTCTCTCACTCTAGTTGGAAACGCGTTTGGCTACGGCGCCCGTGGTGGATCGGCCTATATCGCC
This sequence comes from Fimbriimonadaceae bacterium, assembly GCA_947447315.1. GTDB lineage: Bacteria > Armatimonadota > Fimbriimonadia > Fimbriimonadales > Fimbriimonadaceae > Fimbriimonas. The sequence goes on along the minus strand of CANFJD010000166.1, from coordinate 2,152 downwards.
GGTCAGGCCGGTAACCGGTTTGGAATCTGCTTCCGGAAAAATGTCGAGCAAGGAGGTCCCCGAGTGGTGGTGGAAGGTGTTCAAGCCAACGCGTTCCAGTACATGACGGGTGGGGTGGCTTTGGTTTTAGGGCCCACCGGTTCAAACCTCGGTTCCGGAATGACAGGGGGAACAGTCTATTTGCTGGATGGTTGCGCAAAGAACTTGAATTCCACCTACGTTGCTCCTGTAGCAATTACGGATTCTGATGTGGAAGCAATCCGTACGCTCTTATCCGAACATTTGAATGAGACTCAATCCGAACGGGCTCGCGAACTATTGGCCGGATTCGATCCTTCTCGATTTATGAAGGTGAAGACCAAGATCGTTCCCGAGCGATGGGACTCCTAAATCAGTGAATATTAAAGGTTGATCGGTTTCCCGGACAGGCATCTGTTCGGGAAATAATCACCCAAATCACAAGAACCACGAAAAGATTTAGCCGATGTTGGACGACTTCGGTGAACAATGGGTTCCCCCATTCGTAATATAACTGGTCTCCCGCAATCCTAAGTCTAATCCGATGAGTGTAAATCTGCCCCTCCGATCTGCCGAATCCACGCCCCAGGCAGTGGATGCCGGAATGCCCATCGTTGACCTGACAACTTTTAAGCCCGATGCTGAAGCATTGGCATTGTCTCCCGGAGACTTTGCCCTCAAGAACCAAGTACTTCCGATCCGTCTAGAGGGAGAAGCCTTGGTGGTAGCGATTGCCAGCATTCACTCGATACCAGCGTGCGACGACCTGAGTGTGCTTACCCAGCGACAAATCAAACCCGTCCTCGCCGACGCTCAACTCATCCGCGAGAAGATTGAAGAAGTTTTCCTCGAACGAATTCTTTCTCAGTTGCCCGGTGAAGAGACCGCGGTCGACATTGATGACAGTACCGATCTCGCCGACCTTACCAAAATGGCGGGCGAAACGGCTGTCGTGCAGATGGTAAACCTCATCTTTGCCCAAGCCGTGCGCGATGCGGCGTCAGACATTCACATCGAACCTTACGAAAGGGACGTAAAAGTCCGAGTCCGGATCGACGGCATGCTTCACGACATGATGCGCCCGCCAAAACGGATGCACGCGGCCCTCATCTCTCGCCTCAAAATTCTCAGCGAGCTCAATATCGCCGAGCGGCGACTCCCGCAGGACGGACGAATCAAGGTCACGATCGCCGGTCGCCAGATCGACATCCGACTAAGCATCGTTCCCACCGTTTATGGGGAACGGGCCGTAATGCGAATCCTCGATAAAGGAACCGCCCTGCTCGGGATGAAAGAACTCGGCATGCAACCGGACGTACTTGAGAAGTACCGCAAACTGATTGGCATTCCTTACGGCATTATTCTCGCCACCGGACCTACCGGTAGCGGAAAGTCAACTTCCCTTTACGCATCACTGCAAGAAATCTGGTCGCCCAGCACGAACATCCTCACGATCGAAGACCCGGTTGAGTACCAGGTCCCGGGCATCAGTCAGATCCCTGTCCGAGCGAGCATCGGCCTCACCTTCGCAAACGGTCTGAGATCCATCGTACGTCAAGACCCAGACGTCATCATGGTGGGAGAAATCCGAGACCAGGAGACCGCGGATATCGCAATCAATGCTGCGCTGACGGGGCACCTCGTCTTCAGCACTCTCCATACCAACGACGCTGCCGGTGCCACTACCCGCTTGCTCGATATGGGTGTGGAGCCCTACCTCGTAGCATCCTCGCTCATGGGTGTCGTTGCTCAGCGACTGCTTCGCCGAGTCTGCAACAACTGCGCCGAAGACTACCAACCCACCCCTGAAGGACTCGAAGCAGTTGGGATTAATCTCGACACGATTCCGGATGGATCCGTGTTTCGGCGCGGCGCCGGGTGCGAACGTTGTGCCGGAACAGGATACAAGGGCCGTAAAGGACTTTACGAGTTGCTCTTGGTTGACGAAACCATTCGCAGGATGACCGTAGACCGGAAGTCTAGCAACGAAATGAAGGATCATGCCGTCCGTAACCAAGGCATGAGAACGCTAATTGGTGAAGGAAGGCTCGCGGTTCTGGCAGGAATGACCACTCCAGAGGAAGTCCTTCGCGTTTGTCATCGGGACGATTTCTAACCCATGGCCAATATCACC
>CANFJD010000165.1 GCA_947447315.1 Fimbriimonadaceae bacterium | reverse complement strand
TCGACGTTGATTATCCGAACCGCACCCTGAAGGGACAGGTTTTTAACAAGTTCACATGGATCCGCAGCGGTCTCACCGAAGTGCACTTGCATGCGGGTAAAGACCTGGTCATTAGCGGTGTCACCCTAGACGGTCGAACTGCCACCTACCGTCGTGATGGCCGCGACCTGTATGTCACCACTCCGGCAGGCGCCAAAGGAAAGAGCTTTGTCATCGGCGTTACGTATTCCCTGAACGGCGGTAAGGCGGGCGGATTCGGCTCCGGCGGCGATGGCGGATTCCACTGGATCAATCCGACCAAGGAGATTCCAACCCGGGTGGGATTCTGGACCCAAGGTGAGTCCGAATTTAACAGCAATTGGGTGCCTACTTGGGATTACCCGAACGATTTCGCCACCAGCACCACAACCACCACCGTGCCTGAAGATTGGATTGTGGTTGGCAATGGTGTACAAACTGCCAACAAGGTAGAAAAGGGCCGCCGAACCGTCACGTGGACCATGAAGCAGCCCCACGCCACTTACTTGCTGAGCGTCATCGGTGGACCACTGGATTACAAGAAGGACAAATGGCGAGGCAAAGAACTGTGGTACGTCACTCCGCGCGGTCAGGGCAACCTGATCGATGATTCATTCGGCGACACCAAGGACATGTTGACGTTCTTCAGCGACCGCTTGGGCGTTGAATACGCTTGGCCCAAGTACGCCCAGAACGCAATGTACGACTTTGGCGGTGGCATGGAAAATGTCAGCACCACGACCCTCGGCGCTGGATCGCTCACCGAGAAGCGAGAAGGCTACCGAAACATGGCCTCGCTCAACTCGCACGAGCTGGGTCACCAGTGGTTCGGTGACCTTGTCACCTGTCTCACTTGGGGTGACACATGGCTCAACGAGAGCTTTGCCACTTACATGCAGATCATGTATTTCGAGCACTCTCGGGGCGAGACCGGTTATGATCGGGAAATTCGCGGCGCCATGCAGTCGTACTTCGCGGAGTCACGGCGGTATCAGCGGCCGATTTCAACGAACCGTTATCCGAACGGCGATGCGATGTTCGACAGCCATACCTATCCGAAGGGCGGATCGGTGCTGCACACGCTACGCAAACAGTTAGGTGACGAAGCGTTCTTTGCCGGCCTCAATCTGTACCTGACTCGAAATCGCCATCAGCCGGTGGAAAGCTACCAACTGTGCCGGGCGATGACCGACGCCAGTGGGGTGAATTGCCAACCTTTCTGGGATCAGTGGTTCCTCAAGCCGGGTCACCCGGTTCTGGATTACACCTGGAAACAGAATGGCGGCAACATTGAACTACGCGTCCAGCAGCTGCAAAAGACCGATAACGGAACTCCCATTTACAGCATCACCGCTAAAGTGATGGTGATCGACGGAACCGGCACGCGCATCGAAAAGATTAAGTTGACGAAAGCTGACGAGACGTTTGTGATCGCTGGCGCCGGAGCCACGGCGGTTGTTTTGGACCCTGATCAGGAGTTTCTCCGCGAAATCCCTAATATCCACTGGGCATCGACGGAATTGCTTCCGATTTTCCTGACCAGCAACAATGACACCACGGTCACCCTAGCCTTCTCGATGCTGTTAAAGGGAGATACTTCACCTGCGGTCATCAAGGCAATCGCCGATCGAATCGCCGCTGATTCCGGTCCGTTCCCGATTGTTGCTCGCTTGAACGAGTTGGGAGATAAAGCCGACCCTTCGCTGCGTGGCTTCTGGTTAAAACTGTTGGAACATCAGAACATGGATCGCCGGTCCGACGCCGCCGCCGCACTTGGGAAGTTGCCCGCCGACGCCGCAACGCAGGCGGCTCTTGCCAAGCACATTAATGCCACCGAAGGCATCAATGTCGTGGTGAACGCCATCAATGCTCTTGCCGCCCAGGACGCGAAGACTTTCAAGTCTACGTTCGAAGCGGCCGCGAAGATCACTGATCGTCGAAACCGTATCCAGCGGGCGGCGCAGGCAGCTTTGCAAAAGGCTACTGGCGCTCAGTAAATCAAAAAGGCCGCTCCGAAGTCCGGAGCGGCCTTTTTGTTGACCGATATTGGCTGCGGCCCGCTTACTTTGATTTCTTGTTGAGATCTACAAGGACATCGTACGCCAGCGGATCTAGCAATACGAGTTTGAGATAGAACTTGATCTGGTCTTCCTGCGGCTTCTCATCCAGCTTTAGCGAAGGATCAAACAACTTCCAATCCAAAGATTTGGCGGCGATCGCTTTTTGCCCCTTATCAAAAACCGTATCCACGACTTTGTATAACTGACTGGCAAAGTCTGTCCGGGCCATATTTCGCACGGTGCCCAAGGCTCGGGTGAGCTTGAAGCACTCTAATTGAAGATCTCGGGAAGGATAAATTCCGTCATCATTGGCCTTTTTCAGCGCCTCATCCAGCTTGGCTTCTAGCTTGATGATCTCATCATCTTCACGCGAAAGTACTTCGGCCTGCTTGGCCCGAATTCGCTCCAACTCGGCGAGAATCGGGGGGAATTGGTCTTTTCGCAAAACCAATGGCATGATCTGAAGCAACAGATCCACCTTTCGCATCTTCGTCTGAACGTCTTGGCTGTGAGTTGCTTTTGAGGCGTCGACGGTCTGAGCAAATGAAGGGACGGCAGTGACCATCAGCGCGGCCACGATCAAAAGGGGAATGGAGCGTTTCATTGATCTACTGAATTGTGACGCTTTTGATCGGCAATCGCTTCAAGTGTCCGCCGTCGGGTGAAGATTCCTAGCTGCTGCATCGCGAACACCTGAAGCCCAATTAGCGCAGATCCCGATACGGTCACCAGTAGCCAACCTACGAATGGAATGGGATCTGCCGTCGATTTGCCCAGCCATCCTTGGCTCAAACACAACGCGAGCGCTCCAAAAAGCGGTAACACGCTGCCAATCAACGCCGCCGCCGCCGCGGGTAATTGCCAGTGGGCACCGAACGCGGGTACCCGCCGGAAGGCTACGTAACCTGTGACCAACAACAATCCAAAGGTAACCACCAATTGCAGCCAGAACATCACTGATCAGGATATCTTCCGTCGCCTCCGTGTTGTCGTGCGAGGCACCGCCGGAGCTTCCTTCCGCCTAAATTGCGGGCCATCCATGGAGGCATTGCGATCCAAACGGTCACCGACGGAAACTTCAAACAAAATCACAAAATCGTTGGTTGTCAAAATCTACTTTTAGGCCGTTATGTATGTAAGCGATATGGTCTAGACCGATCACTGCCACTTCACCGGATCCCTCAAAAATCTAGATGTCATCTCATCAAAGCGCGAAATTTAAGTGATTCGTCAATGACACGATGTGAAGTGGTGCTTGTTGCGATTATAAAATCAATAAAACATATTTAAACCTCGTAAAAGTAATGTAATGCGAAAATTGCAGGCAAACGTGATGACACGAGATGAGTTCAGGATCCTTTCTCCCGTCGGATGAGGGCACGGATCAGGGGGCCGCGAGGTCACGCTCTAAACCGCCTCTCAGAACCGCCGCGGACGCTTCTGGTAGCCTACGCGCACTTTGATTCTGGTTTTCGGCACCATTTGCCTCGACCGTTTGCGCCGTGTCCCTAGCCTTCCCGCTCCCGGAGGATACGTAGAAATTCAGGAGGAATCCGCCATGCTAGGGGGAGAAGCCGCGAATACCGCGAACGCCCTCCGCCACTGGAACCATGAGGTGCTCCTCGCCGGAAACGCCCTCGGCTCTGGCCACGATGCGCGGAAGCTTCAGAGCTTGCTAGAAGCGAGCGAAATCCCGACCGATTGGATCGCTCCCATTGGTGTGCCCGCCGACCAAAAAGCCCCGGTTTGTGATGTTTACGTGACGCCAGATGGGGACCGCACGATGTTTGGCCGTGGATTCTCCCAAATGGGTCCGGGTGTACCGCTGGAGTATTTGCCGTACCGGGCTGGCGAATGGTTTACCGCCGAACCCAATATGGGTTCGCCCGCCCGCGAAGCTACTCGCCGTGCGCTTGATGCGGGCATGAAAACCTATTTGATGGATTTCTATCAACCCGACGACCCGATCGTCCCCGGCTCGTTCTGGCAATGCAGCACCGATTGGCAGGGCACCCGCGGCAATCAGCAAAAAAATGTTCGCTGGGTACAAGACTGGGTTGCCCAGCACGGATGCTTCGCAACCCTCAGCGACGGGCCCAACGGCTTCGTGTTCGGTGGTCCTGATTGGCCCGCCCGAGCGTATCCGCCGTTTCCAGCGCCCCTCATGGTCGATAGCACGGGGGCGGGTGACATGTTCCGTGCGGGCATGCTCCATGGACTCACGCAGAATTGGCCAATCGCCGACTGCCTCCGCTACGCCAGTGCGGCCGGAAGTCTGAAGTGCGCACATTTTGGCGCCACCGCCCACGTACCGTCTGAGGTCGAAATCACGACCTTTATCGAACAGAACCCTTCGGTTGCCTCTGCGTATTGAAAGGACTGCCTCCGCCCTTAAGTACAACCAACCCGTCCCTCCGGAACGTAGTACCCTTCATATACCGGAATGGCGCGTAAACCCAGGTTTGAACATCTCCAAGACAAGCTGGCGCAACTGCCCGCGACCCCCGGTTGCTATATCTACCGTGACGAGAGCAAGCAGGTGCTTTACGTAGGCAAAGCCATTTCTCTCAAGAGCCGGGTCCGGTCGTATTTCCAAGAGTCCGCGCAACACGGGGCTCGGATTGCCCGCCTCGTCGGAAAAATCCGCGATATCGAATGGATCGTGGTGGACAGCGAGCTCGAAGCCCTGGTACTCGAATGCAACCTGATCAAACAGCATCGACCGCCGTACAATGTCCGCCTTCGGGATGACAAGAGCTATCCCTATATCGTCATGACCAAAGAGGCCTACCCCCGGGTTCTCTTCACTCGAAGGGTGAAAAAGGATTCCGGCAAATACTTCGGCCCGTACACCAGCGCTTTTTCTGTCCGTGACACCTTACAGCTTCTCCATAAGATCTTTCCGCTGATTCCTTGCGGAAAAAGCTGGACCGGCGACCCGGTTCAACGTCCGTGCCTCTACTATCACCTTGGCCAATGCTTGGCCCCTTGCGCTGGCCTCAGTGAGATTACGGAGTACAAGACTGTGCTCAAACAGGTCGAGCGATTCCTGGAAGGCAAAGAGGAGTCCGTTCGCGCCGATCTGCACGCAAAGATGGTCGCGGCCGGGGAAGAACTGGACTTTGAGCAGGCCGCCAAAATTCGGGATCAAATCACCGCCATCGACCGCATCATGGAGCGGCAAAAGGTCCTCAGCGGCGACCAAGTTGACCAGGATGTAATCGCCGTGGTGAAGGATGAGCGCGGGGCCGCCATCCAGATGCTCTACATTCGGGGCGGAAAGCTCATCGGACAACGGCAGTACATGCTGGATGGCTCCGTCGACGCCGCTCCCGCCCTAGCGGTTCAGGAATTCGTTAAGCAGTACTACACGGACGCTCCAGAGATCCCTCGCGAAATTCTCCTTCCCGTGGAGATTGAGGAGCGGAATATCGTGCAGACTTGGCTCCGGCAAAAGCGCGGATCAGCCGTATCCATGGAAGTTCCCCAGACCGGCGAGAAAGCTCGTCTGGTCGATATGGCCGCCGCCAATGCCGAGCAGGCACTTAACCAGTTCGCCACCGAACTCCAGCAGAAAGAAGCGTGGGGTGAGGAAGCCGCCGCCCAATTGATGGATGCCCTCGGTCTCTCGGAGCCACCCGTCCGCATCGAGGGCTACGATATCTCGAATATTCAGGGCACAGCACCCACCTCGTCCATGGTCGTGACCGAGAACGGGGAAGCGGCAAAGTCCGAATACCGCCGGTTCAAAATCAAGTGGAACCCCGAAGCTCCCAACGATTTCGCCATGATGAACGAGACCATCACCCGGCGGCTGCGGAACTATCTGGATGGAGATGAGAAGTTCGCCAAACTGCCGGACCTCATTCTGATTGACGGCGGAAAGGGCCAGGTCGCGGCCGCGATCAAAGCCCGGGACGACCTGGGACTGACCGTGCCCATGGTTGGCCTTGCCAAGCGGCACGAACTGTTGTATCTCCCAGTTCCGATTCCCTCGGAAAATCAGATTCTCGGGGCGGAAGGGGCCAAATACATCTATCGCGAAGTGGAACTGCCGCTGAACTCGCCCGGCCTCATGTTGCTGCGAAAACTCCGCGACGAAGCCCACCGGTTTGCCCTCAGCTATCACCGAAAGGTCCGCGACAAGCGATTCGGAGCCTCGGC
>CANFJD010000164.1 GCA_947447315.1 Fimbriimonadaceae bacterium | reverse complement strand
CCCATCAAAAGGTCGGCCTGCAAATACGGACCGTAGCCAACTTCCCAGTCGGGACTCGTGGCAATTGTCTGCTTGGTTCCGTCCGCAAAAGTGACTTCCAACTGGGCCTTCAGCAAGGGCCGATCGCCGTAGAAGTGCCGTCCCCGCCATTCGACGTGTCCCGTCCACCAGCCGTCGGCAACCAAAATTCGTAGTTCGTTGGTACCGTCCTGGATGAGGGCCGTTACGTCGTAGGTCTGGAAGCGGAGATGCTTGCGATAGTCGGTCCAACCCGGCGCGAGTTCCAGATCCCCGATGCGCTCTCCGTTCAGGTACCCAAGGTAGACGCCAGCCGCCGTGGCGTACAGTCGCGCGGAGACCACTTCCTTGGCCGCGAAATGAGCGCGAAAGGCAGGGATGGGAGCGGAAGTCAGTCGGCCACCCGCCAGCGGTCCTCCGATCCATTCGGCTTGCCAATCAGCTTCGCCGATCGTGAATTCAAAGCGACTATCGGCGGTTGCCGTCTCGCCCAGTTCATTCCAAACCGTAACCGTCCAACGCAGTTGGTCCCGCGAGGAAAAGGGGGTCCCGGCGTATTCGATTTCGGATTGACGATCGCTCTCAACTTTCTCGGAATCCCAGAGCACGCCTAATCCGCGACTGACCACGATGCGATAGGCGACCTGTCGAATGCCCGGTCGGTCGGATTCGATGAGCCACGAGAACCGCGGAAATGCCTCATCGATGAAAGGAGTAACGCTGCGTTCGACTTTTAGGTGGGTGAGATTCATGAGAGAGATACCGATTCGCCGGCGGAGAGGTTAACCGTTTTACCGGCGAAATGCAAGGTTCCGGTGAGCCCTGGCGGAAGGGTGACGGTTGCGATTCCTTCCCGAACGGAGACGTGTATGTCTCCCGCTGGATGCGGCATCGAACCCTCGGCCCAGGCGAGGCTACCCAACTGGGGCCGAATATCGACCGTGGCAAATCCGTAGCTGCCGGGACGGATACCAAGGATGGTGGTGAGGAAGTGAAACAGCGGATGAGCCCCCCAGGCGTGGCAGTCGCTGCGGGTTGGCTCCGGCATTTCGATGGTGGTGCGGAGGCCGTTTGCCACGAGGCCGTGCCACAAGTCGAGGCGTTCGAGGATGCCGTCTGGGTGGTTCATCTCGCGATAGGCTTCGAATAGGTAGTGGGTGAAGTAGATCGTGGTCTGCTCCAATGTGTCACCTTCACGCGGAATCAAAGAATTCTGCGTGACTTCGTCGGAGGACAATCCAGCCAGGCGGGCTAACACCTGGGAGTGTTCGCTGTAAAACTCTCCGGCCAGATCATCACTCAGTCGACCATCGGGTTGGCGGAACTGCTCGATCTGTTTGGCCAGGTGATTGGCCCAGGTGAGCCACGGTCCCTGAAACTTGTCATCATTGAGGAAATCCTCTATCCTCGCCGCGGCCTGAAGGGCGAGAAGGAATTGGAGGTTGATCGGTGCGCAAGGATCCACTTTTCCGGTGGGCGGCGTCCCGTCGCGCCAGTTGGGAACCCAGTCGACGTAGTTCCAGCCCGGGACCGGATGGAGCAGGGAATTGGCATCGGGGACGTACTGAAGGAAGTCGAGCAGGACCGAATAGATCCCGGGCATAAGCTCCGTCAAGAGTGCTTTGTCGCCTACCCAACGGGCGTAATCGTCGACCATGCACACGTACCAAAGTGAGAATGGAGGAATGACTTGTCGGACGCGGCTGGGATAGCGGGACATCGTCACGCCGCGATTTCGACGGGATCGATCGAACGCGCGAAGAGCCTGCTCGGGCAGTCGGCGGTCGCGGTTGATGACGTAGTTGACCAGAACCTGAAGGCGGGTGTCGCCGACGTACTGAAGTTGCTCGTAGAAGGGACAGTCCATGTACGTTTCGTGGCTGCACATTTGCAGGGTGCGAACGGCCAGCGGAATCAGGGCGGCCAGCCGGGGATCGCTACTTTCAAACTGGGCGAGGTTTTCGGTGGGATAGCGGGTTTCCAGAAAGTCCAGTCGGAAATCCGTAATCGGATCGCTTTCGGTGGTGATCAGCACCTCCACGTAGCGTCCGGCTTGCCACCACAACGGCTCGTAGGTTCGCGGTTCGCCATCCAGGATGAAAGAATCACCAACTCCATCTTCCCGGCTCCAAATACAGCAAAAGAGCTTGCCTTCAATGGCGTCGCGGTTCCCCTTTTCCATCGTGGGTCCGGGTTCAAATAGGGATTCTTGCCAATGGATACGGACCGTGGCATCGGTTCCACCACTCACGGTCACACGGGGATAGGCGCAATAGTAGTTATCGAGATCGAGCAGGTACCGGACAACTTGATTCGGTCCCACCATGCCAAAGTTCTCGGCCAGGGCGGCAGAATGGTTGGCCGCAGCGATCGGTAGGTTGCGGGTTTGGTCGGTGCAGATGGGAAGTTCTTCCGCGTGAACTATTTTGAACCCCTCAACCGGTTGGTAGAGACGGGCAGGAAGGTAAGCCGGGGTGAGAAGGTGACATGGTCCCAATTCGCTTTCGAAGCCTTCCCCGACGGCGGGACTAAATGCGACAGATGGCTCCCAGCCGGTTTCATCGCCGTACTCAAACCCCCAACTCACCTCCCGACCATCGATGACAACGTTTGAACCCGTTCCCCAGGCGACTTGCGGGCTTTTGAATCGGTATCCGGTCAAGGATTTGGTCTGCCAATTCGCTACGCCGGTCGAAACAGTTGATGCTATTTCGGGGTGGGTTTCGGACGTGGCGCTGAGCAGAAAACCATGCCGGACCGAGTGCCGGGCAAACGCTCGATTTTCGCCAACGCTCCACACCTGGGCGACGAGTTCATGCTCGCCGGGCGCAAAATCGCACTGAATGGAATCGAAAGGCCAGTGGTCTTCGTCACCCCGTTCCGGTCCGGTGGAAATGAGGCTGCCGTTGGCAAACAGGCGGTACCGCTCATCTGCGCTGATGTGAAGCGTGAATTGACTCCGTTGCTCAATACTGAAGACGAGACGATACGCCTGCACGACCGGGATACCGGCGGTGGCACCGGCACAGGAGACCCATTTTGCTGGCCATTGCGCTTGCTGGTTCCAGGGGCCATCGGCGGCGACAGGAAACGGCGACGAATCAAGCAATATCGGAACAGCGGTGTTCATCTGGGTGAATCATAGCCAATCCGCCAATGGGCTATCGCGGGTTTGCTGATCGCGGGATATACTAATGGTGTTAGGTGCCGTGCCCAAGTGGTCTAAGGGGGCGGACTGCAAATCCGTTATTCAGCGGTTCAAATCCGCTCGGCACCTCCAATCTCCCCATTTTTCCGCGCCACTCGGCATGGCTCGCTCGTCTATTGACCGAATGCCTCCTCGCGCAAGTCAAGCCCGTGCCAAATCGGTTGGCGAGGGCAATGGGTCACCGGTCATTCCGCTGCTGGGAATTGTCCCGGCCGCCCCGGTCCACGTCTCCAGCGAGGCGTTCGAAGGTTCGCTTGCCACCCTGTTTGCCCTGGTGCGCGATCGTCGCTTGGATTTGTTGACGGTGCCGTTACTGCCCATTTGCGAGGCTTACTTTGAATACTTGATCGGCACCGCGGGAAACAGCGAGCCGGGATACCTCGATGAGGCGGCGGTGGCGCTTTCGGCTCTGGCGTACTTGTTGGAGCGCAAGGCTTTCCTACTGCTTCCCGCGATTGAGCCTGAACCAGAGGAGTATGAGGAGCCAGCCGAATTGCCTCCCGCATCGGTAGCGGAGTTTCGGCTGGCGATTGAAGTGCTGGAGCAGTGGCGAAGCGATCGGGAAGCCGTGTTTTTCCGTTCCGCCGACGCCGGACCGGATCCATACGAATTGCCGTATGAGCTCTCGAATGTGAGTTCGGCTGACTTGGCCCTGGCGTTCGACCGAATTATCTCGCGGGCAAAGACGCAGCCGATGCCGACTCTTAGCCGTCCGCGACGATCATTGGCGGACCAAATGAACGTAGTTCTGGCGGAGATCGGCGATGAATACGTGGCCCTTGAAACGCTGATGGCGGATCGATTCACCGTGCTGGAATGTGTGTACTGGTTCTTGGCGATTCTAGAACTGGTGCGACTGGGGCGGCTGCGGCTGAAAATGGTGGAAGACGTCATTCACGTGGGCAAGCCAACGGTTCCGCAAGCGAGATTATGGGTTGAGGAAATTGTCGCGTAATGACCGTGGCCGATGCGCTTTACGCGCTGCTCTTTGTGGCCGATGCCCCGTTGACCGTGCCGGAACTTGCCGCGGCTTCAGGATTTGATCGGCCGCCGGTAGAGGGTGCCCTGCGGGAACTGCAGGCACGGCTAGACGAATCGGGCCCGGTGCAGCTGGTGCAGCTGGCGGGTGGGTACCAACTCGCCACTCGTCCGGAGTACGCCAGTATCATCGCCCGATTGCTGCAGCCACAACGCCAGCGATTGAGCCGAAGTTTGATGGAAGTTTTAGCGGTGGTGGCGTATAAGCAACCGGTGACCACGAGTGAGATCGAGACCGTGCGCGGGGTGGATTGCAGCTACGCCATCCGTGGATTACTCGAGCGACGACTGATTAAGGAGGGAGCCCGGCGGAAAACTCCCGGGCGACCGATTGAATACGTCACAACTCCCGAGTTTCTGCACCAATTTAAAATGAACTCGCTCGGCGAATTGCCACCCTTGCAAGAGGGAAGTTTGGCGATGGAAGCTGGGTACAACGAAGAGACCAAATGATCGGATTTCTCCCATTGATCATGTGGCCGGGGGCCGCGATTTCCGCCGCTCAATCGGCGCCGCTGCCGCCCCTTGAGATCAATGCCGCGAGCGGTGCCATTGTGGATGAGCGCACCGGAAAAGTGCTTTGGCAGAAAGATGCCCACCGTCCGCTGTATCCCGCCAGTACCACCAAGATCATGACGGGGTTACTGTTGCTGGAGAAGACCCAGCCGACGGATATCATCACCGCTCCGCCGGGAATTGAGGATGTTGAACCGAGCGTGATGCACCTGAAGTCAGGGGAGCAGTTGACGGCGCATGACCTGTTGTACGGGATGATGCTTCGCAGCGCCAACGACGCTTGTGTGGCAACCGCGGTTCACGTTGCGGGCTCCGTACCCGCGTTTGCGGAGATGATGAACGCGCGGGCCAAGGAAATTGGCTGTACCGACACCACATTTCACAACCCAAATGGCTTGAACGACACGGCGCACCGAACCACCGCGTATGACCTCGCCCTCATCGCGCGCGAAGCGATGAAGCGGCCCGATTTCCGCGCCGTGGTCCGTACCCCGAAGTACAAAATCACCCGATCGATCAACCAGAAAGATTTGTGGATGGTGAACAAGAACAAGTGGTTGAAGAAAGATCCCACCGCCGATGGCATTAAGACCGGATTCACCACCCCGGCTGGTCAATGCTACGTTGGCAGCGCGACTCGGGAAGGTTTTCGCGTGATCGATACTCTTCTTAAGAGCAAGACATGGCAGGCTGATCACGGGGCCATGTTGGAATGGGCCTTTAAGAATTACCAAAAAATGGACCTGTATCACCCCGGTGATGTGGTGGGAGATATTGCCGTTGCTGGTGGCGAAGCAGGACTGGTACCGGCGGTGGTCACGACGCCAGAATACGTTTTGGTTCGCCCGGGTCGCGAGGCGGTTACGAAGGAATTAGAGCCTATCGGTGAGCTAAAGGCGCCGATCAAGCGTAAGCAACGGGTAGGTTATATGAAGATCACCGACGAGGATGGTTTCACCTACCGATTTCCGGTGTTTGCGGAGAAAGAGATTCCTGCCGCGGCCGCGGTCTCGAAGTTATCGAGTGCGAACCCGGCGATGTGGGTTTTTGGTGCCGCGTTAGCGGGTGGATGGATGGTTTTACGCGGCCGAACGCGGAATCGTCTGAGGAGAATGACGATTGGCCAGACCTACCGATACAAATAAGAAGTTTTCATCTCGCCCGCCGGCGAAGCCCGCGGGAGATCGTCCCGCTGCCGGCCGCGGTGGTCCTAAGTCGGCGGCGAAGCCCGCCGCAAAACCTGCGGCACCCAAGGTAGTGGGCGAAGAGCGGTTGCACGTGCGAATTGCTCACTCCGGAATCTGCAGTCGCCGAGCGGCTGAAGTGATGATTCAAGAGGGCCGAGTTCAGGTGAACGGCGATTACGTGGTTGATCTCGGGGTCAAGGTCACTCCGGAAGATGAGATTCGCGTTGACGGGTCTGTTGTAGGAGTCGCGAAAGGCTACACTGTGTTATTGAACAAACCAACCGGCGTGGTGACCACCCT
>CANFJD010000163.1 GCA_947447315.1 Fimbriimonadaceae bacterium | reverse complement strand
TGCAGGTGGGGCACACCCGGCTGAATAAGCAGATCCGCCTCACTCGTCCGCAGCGGCTATTTGCCCAAGATCGAGAAACCGTGGAAGAAGCCTATCCTGGTGATATTGTCGGCCTTACCAATGTCGGTATTTTTCGCCTGGGAGACACCGTGGTTGAGAAAGGGAAGTTGACGTACCAAGAGGTCACCCCGTTCGCCCCCGAAATGTTTGCCGTACTGGTGAACCGCAGCATCGACCGTTTTAAGCACTTTGAGAAAGGGGTGGAACAACTTTGCGACGAGGGGCTCAGCGACCTCTTCTGGGATCCCAAATCTGCTCAGCGAACCCCGATCCTCGGGGTGGTCGGACGTCCCCCATTTGAGGTCATCCAGTACCGATTGGAATCTGAATACGGTGTGAAAACGCTACTCGAACCGATGTCGTTCGAGCTCATTCGTTGGCTCGACGGGGATCCGGACGAGATTCGCGGAATTTACTGGGGGACGAGTGCTAAGTATGTGGAAACTCGCGTCGGAGAACCGGCCGTCGTTATCCAAAGCGAGTGGAATCTGGGATATCTAAAGGAAAAGCATCCCTCTCTCGTGTTTCACGATCGGGCCGATTGGCGCACGGCAAGCCGGTAATCGTACGCATCTCGTATACTTGACAAAAAGGTCAAGAATGAAATTTTCCAGCCAGGAGGAGTACGGATTGCGTTGCCTTATCCAAATTGCGCGCACTGGAAAACCCGGTGGCCTCACCATTCCCGAGATAAGCCGGGCTGAAGCACTCTCACAGACTCATGTGGCAAAGCTGCTCATGATCCTGCGGAAAGATGGATTCATCCTAGCTGCCCGCGGGCAAGCCGGAGGATATACGCTGGCTCGACCTGCCGCAGAAATATCGGTTGGTCAGGTCCTGGAATCTCTCGGCGGCAAACTCTACGATGGAGAGTTCTGCGAGCGACATCGTGGGCAAGTCGATATTTGCCGCCATGCCGTCGACTGCAGCGTTCGATCCGTTTGGCAAGTCATTCAACACGCGGTGGATGACGTGGTCAATCGAATTTCCTTAGCCGATCTGATTGAATCGGCACCCGTTTCGAGTAACGTGACATTTTCCGACCGTGTAAATCGTCCGCTTACGACGTCTTAAGATTCAGAGCAAAAATGGTGACCGCAGCAGAGTTTCCCGTAACGATCACCGATCGCGCGATCGCGCAATTGGTACGATTGGTCTCCAAGGATGGTCGGCCCGGAGTGTTCCTTCGGATCGGCGTTAAAGGCGGGGGATGTAGCGGGTTCGAGTACGTCATGAAACTCGATGACACCCGAAAGCCAGTTGATATGGAGACCGAGCGCGACGGAGTAACGATCGTTTGCGACGCGAAATCTGCGGTCCTTCTTCAGGGTGCAACGTTCGACTACACGGGCAATCTTATCGGCGGGGGATTTAAGTTCGATAATCCGAATGTCGGTAAAACCTGCGGTTGCGGCACCAGCTTTACGCCAAAGTAGAAAGAAACTACCACTGTAAGCAAGCCTGGATGCATCGGGTATTGTATCGATACGTTCAGCGCTATGGATACGGGTGCGTCCGATCGATCGAAATCAACGAGTAAGTCGGAACGTGTCTTTGATCATCTTGTTCGCTTAATCGAGAATTCCGAACCAAATACTCGACTGCCGTCCGTCCGCGGTCTCATGACCCGATTTGGGGTGAGCCAGGCTACCGTTACGGCTGCGATCTCTCGGTTGGAACGTCAAGGGGCACTTGATCGGCGACAAGGCAGCGGCATTTATTCGTCCTCGGCGGCGAGGACTCGCCCAACCCTGTTGCTAATCGACTCGGACGCTGCCCTTAGTCCGTCGCCCTTTTGGACGGTTCTCGTAAACGCTTTGCGTGATCTTTATGCGGGAACTGAGTCGCCGTTGCAGGTTCACTTCACTCAATCGATTGAAAAGGAACGGTCGTCCGTTTCGGTCCAAGATCTCTTAGGAACGTCGCTTGCGGAAGCAATTGCATCCCGAAAATTCTCGGGCGTTTATTCCGTTTGTCAAAACGATGCAGTCCTCGATGCGATTCGAGACGCTGATTTACCAAGTGTCGGCTTTGGCTGCGCAGCGAAGTATCACATCCACATGGCGTACCTGGAAGCCTGCCAACTTGGAGTGAATGCGCTGGCGAGACTAGGTTGCCGCACGGTTTCACTCTACCGACCGAGCCATACAACGTCCCGTGAAGTCTTTTTAGCCACGATGCGTGCCCAAGGACTTACGGAAATCGCGCTTCCAAATGCCGATCCGCCTCCACTATTCCAACATCGATCCCCTTACTCTCGCACGACAGAGCAGGGATATTGGTCTGCCGTCGCAGCGTATGGCCCCGACTCGAACAAGGTTGATCGGCCGGACGGGGTGATTATCCTTGAAGATATGTTTGCGCTAGGATTTTTGATGGGATTGCAGGCGATGGGTTTGCAGGTTGGTCGTGACGTGAAAGTCGCTTCTCACGTTAATGTTGAGTCGCCAATCTTGCTTGCCTGGCAAAGACAAATCGTGTCGTTGAAATTTAGCGTAGTGAACATCGCTTCGGTTATGCATGTGGCCATGGAAGCTTTGCGACTGGGCACGGAACCTACGGACGCTTGGGAGAAAGCCACATGGAATCTTGCCGACCGCGGTCCTTTTCGAGTGGCAATGCTTTTCCCAACCGTCACGCTCCCAAATGAAGCGGTGGACTTCTCCTGACTGTATCGATTCAATTGTCGATGTATCTACAGCTTCACGCGATTCTGCCTGGCAAAGCCTTCTGCATCGTCGCAAGATACCACCGCGTCGCAACACTCGGGGATGCACTTACTGGCTGTTAAACTTCATCGTGTCGGCTATCACTTCGGCCGAACACGAATGAGGGCTTCCGATCCCCCATCATTCGGGCTGGGTGACCAAGAAGACTCAGCTTCTTCAACATGGAAAGCCCACCACCTTCGTGCTGGCGGAAAGATATGAAGCCGACGTGATTTTGTTTACCAAAGATTCCAAGGGGAACGGTACAAAGGCCAATATTGCGTTGTTCATCCGGTCGATCAGAAGCCAACGCGTACCGGCAGTCCGAAGGTTCTTTTACTTGGTTAAAAAATTGGCTGGCGATCTGCCAGCCAACCGGTTACATGCACGTCTGAGACTTACCTGCTTTTTGCGAGCAATGCGTTCGCGGCATCCCAATCCAAGTTCTCAAACCAGGCATCGATGTACTTTGCGCGCGCAGTCTGGTGATCCAAAAAGTAAGCGTGCTCGTACACGTCCAGCGCTAGAACCAGCCGATTGTTCCATGCAGGGAATGTATCCTGAGCGTCGCCCGCATAATTGTGGATTCGTTGCTCGTCTTCGTCGTAACCGACGAAGGCCCATCCGCGGCTGGAGATTCCCGTGATTTTCAAATCCGCTTTCCACTTTTCGAAACTGCCATACGCCTCGTTGATCAACGTGGCGAGATCGCCCGTTGCCGGGCCGCCGTTGCCACCTAAGGTTCCAAAGTAGACGTTGTGGTTGATGTATCCCCCGTAGGCAAAGGCGTAGTTAACTTTCAGCGCTCGCGTTTGGCTGTAGATCTGATTTCCCTTAGTTGGATCCGTGTCGAGTTCAGCGAGCGCCTTACGAATCTCGTTGGTCTTGTTGGCATATCCTTGCCACAACGTGAGATGCGCCTTATGCGTTGCGGCAGAAATTCCCTTACCATCGGTGTGAAGTGCTTTTGCAATGTCGGCTTCAGTCGGTACGTGAACAAGCTTGGGTTCCATTTTATTTTCCTTAGATAAGCGGGGTCTAGAAAGCCAAGGAGACAGCGAAGCTCCGGCACCCAATGCGGCCGCGCCTTTAAAGAAACGCCGACGAGTGATTGAACTTTCCATTCCGCTTTGATCAAGCCTACCCCTCCTAAGACTGCGGCAATGGTTCAAAAAGTCTAATTGGGACTGGCTTCCCGAACGGCGAAATTACTGGTAGATTGGTGTTGGCATGAGTCCATACGCGCTAGCTATCCGACACACTCCGGTTATTTTGGAACGCATCGTCGACGAAGTCCCGATGGAACGATTCGGCGAGCAACTCGCTCCTGATCGGTTCACGCTTGCCGAGATGGTGGCTCACTTAGCCGATTTCGAGGAAACGGTGCTCGACCGGCTCGTCATTGCATCGGAGAAGCCCGGATCGACGATTGAGAATTTCGACGAGGAGGCTCGTGCGATTGAGAAAAACTATGCTGGAAAGAGCATTCGCCACGAGATTGATACCTTTGCCACTCGCCGACGGGAAACGATTTTGTACATCGAGTCGCTTCCAGAAGAAAAGTGGAGCAATACCATCGTTCATCCGAGTCTGGGCACGATGAGCATTGCAGACCTCCTCTGCAGTCTTCACGGGCATGACCTCTACCATATTGAGCAGGTGAGCGCATACATGACCGAGCTGCACGAACTCGTTCCTTAAGCCTCAGGCCAGGTTACCGATTCATTGACGGGGCCGATTTCGAGTACCGATACTTTAGGTCGCTTGTGATGGGGCCCCGAGCCGTTTCTAGAACGTACTCTGTTTCTCGCACTAAGAAATCAGATCCAATCGTGAGAGTCAGTTTTCGTCCGGGACCGGTGGCTTGAACGATTGACATCGCTTGATTGCCCGATCCTATTTTGCCCAAGGTCCGCATTCGGGTTAGTCCGAGAAAGAAGTCTCGAAAGGGGATTTGCCGAGCCAGGAGATTGCGGGAATATGGATTGACGGTGACGTCGAATTTCGCTAGGGAAGGGAGAACGTCATCGCGCCGCATCGTTCTTTGGAATCGATATTTACCCTTGGCGTCTTTGATCGATAACCGAGTGCCATCAAAGATCCAGCCTCCGCTGGAGGTAGATTCTCCAATCGCTGGGCGCCGCAGCAAAATTTGGACATTGTCATTTTCGATCGTTCCGTTAGCAAACCGTTGGTGAGCTCGTAACATTTGCCGCACCGTCTCTTCCGTCGGAGTATCACTGGCGGGAAGGGGGCGCTTTTGCACGAACGAACTCACTGAAATTGAATCGGAGGCCAGCAGCGGGGAAATCCAGGGCGTTTTCACCTTCCAGTTGTAGGAGTACTGAACCAACCTACTTCCAGAACCAATTGAGATGCCGGTTAATCGGCCGCTAGAGTCGGCGGTAAAAAACCTTCCAAGGCTGTTTCGATAGACGAACCCGTCGGAGGTCTTGCTTCGCGTCCACGATCCTTGCTTCGCCGCAATCTTCATCTGGGAACGGGCGAAGTTTCGATCAAGCACAAGTAGAATGGGATCGCGGCTTGTCCCGAGAATGTCGGCGAGCTTTCTATCCCAGGTAGCCGTGGGAACGATCGAACGGCGAAGATACTCATGCGCCAAACGATCCGCCGCGACGAGTGAGTTCGTTTGAAATTCATACAGGTAATCCAGCCGATCTTGCTCCGTGTCGGCGGACTTTTGGATCCGAAGCTGCACCGATCCGTCAGCTCTGGCTACCAACCCAATGCTTCCTACTTTCCGGCGGTCGACTCCAACGCGCGTGTCAATGGTGACCGCGTAGGGAAGTCGCGGCTGCTGATCGATTAGCTTCAACAATTCTGGAGTCGGGTCGTATTCCATCGATTAAAATTTTCCTAATCCGGCGGGGGTGCGACTGCGCGCCACAAATCCGGCCATTGCTAAAACGGTAAGCAAATACGGAACGGAAGTCCAGAATTCTCCGGGCAAAACAACTCCCACCACCGCTTGTCCCTGTAGTTTGATACTAAGCGCGCTTAAAAATCCGAAGATGAGAGCCGCGACCAAACCGGGTAGTGGACGCCATCCCGCCAAAATGAGAGCGGCCAGAGCAATGTATCCCCGCCCCGCGGTCATGTTGTCGGTAAAAACGCCGGTTTCGGCGACGAGATAATTCCCCGCGAGCCCGGTAAATAATCCAGTAGCGATGGCAGCGAAAAGCCGAATCTTAACCGGATTCAGCCCCACGAGACGCGCTTTAGCCGGATCGGCGCCGACCGCCATTAGGTGTAGCCCGTACCGGGTTCTACTCGCTATAACCGCTACCGCTATCACCGCGACCATGGCTAGCGCTTGATATGGCAGCTCGGGAAAAACCGTGGAGGATGCTCCAGAAGCAAACTTCTGATTGAGGAAATTCGTGGCACCGGCAGCGGTTGCATTAATCGCCATACCGCTGATCACCTGATCAATCCGGTAAATCTGGGTGGCGAGCCAGTGGAGCAAACTCAGACAGCATGCGGCCAG
>CANFJD010000162.1 GCA_947447315.1 Fimbriimonadaceae bacterium | reverse complement strand
TGAGCGATGAGATTAATCTCAATCACTCCTTGCGAAGCAAGGTGACGCGCTTCCGCTACCACACGCTCAATAGGCTTACTTTGGTGTCGCCCCCGAAAGCTGGGGATGGTGCAAAAGGTGCATCGGTGATCGCAGCCTTCACTAATCTTTAGGTAGGCACTCCACGGGTTGCCACTTCGGGCTCGGGTTGGAATGTCAGCCCATCGGTGGTGGGGCGGAGTCACATCTATGAGAGGGCTCCGACTTCCTCGAACGTCGGCAATGATCTGGTCGAATCGGCCCATTTGACCCACGCCAACGTAAGCGTCCGCACCTGGTGCCAGTTCCTGAAGTTCGGCACCAAGCCGTTGGGCCAAACATCCCGCCACGATCACGCGCCCCGTGCGTCCCAAGTGCTTTTCCTTCACCGCCGCCTTAATTGCGGCGATGGACTCCGCTTTGGCCGACTCCAAAAAGCCACAGGTGTTGATGATGGTCACCGCCGTAGACTTCCCTTCGCCTTCAACTCGGTAACCCGCCTGTTGAAGGACGCCAGCAATTTCCTCGCTATCCACCTCGTTCTTGGCACAACCGAGCGTGACGATCTTCACGGCTTCGGTTGCTACGGTTTCAGATGGATTCGGTACCACCCGGAAATTATGACGGGAACCGGGGCCGCGACATGGTCGCAAAAAACTACCGTCCGCGACGGCGAGATACGGTCCGACCTAGTTTTGACTGCTCGATGAGAGCGCGCGCTTGTCCGCGGGTGGAAATTTGGGCGATGGTTGCTTCATCCACTCCCATTGCCCGAAGGTTTTGCCGCTGGCGGTCGGTAGGGGCCGAATCGCGCCAACCTTCATTGGCACGGACGATGGGAAGACAATCGGGAAAAGTCAAATGGATCAAACGATCAGCCTCATCAAATGCAGTGATCAGGTCGTCGCCCAATTGCATCTGACCGTAATCCATCAGGCTCGAGGACAAGTGAAGTTGAAATCGCCCGAGCTCGTCGGAACGTAGGACCGCTTTTCGGTCCCGTTCGTATCCGTTGGATCCGCAGGGAAGGTAATACTCGCCCTGACCCACTTTCATCCAAGCCAACCGAGTGACCCCGATGATCTCCTCGGGAATGCTCAGCTCTCTCAGGAGATCAATCTCGCTCAGGACGGTCGACAAGTCTTCGAACGAGGTTGGGCGCAAGAAGGCTTCCGCGCGTTTCGCGACGGGTAGCTCTTCTAGCCACTCGGACGCTTCGAATAGCGAGTGTCCCTGGAGGTCAAAGTCGGGGGGCAAACCCATCAGGCCAGCGGCGGTGGCAGGTTGCGCCGCTTTGCCGGTTGCCGTTTCTCCCACCTCGTCCTCCGGCGGCGCTTGAAGCGAAAACTTGGTGCTCACGTCGACTACATCTATGACAAAGCAGTCCGGTTTGCCACTTTCGCGAATGGCACGCACCCGCTCGGCGGCGGAGCCCAACCCGTCTACCACGCCGGGGAGCGTGCGCACGCCACGACCGGCCATCTGCGTATACAACGCCCAGCTTTGGGTCGGGCGAAGCATTAGTACGCAGTCAGCGGCAGGCGCGTCGTACCCTTCCGTCGCCACTTCCACGTTCACCAATACCTGGGTCTCGCCTTCCCCAAAGCGGCGCAGAATCCCTGCCCGCTGCCCCATTGGCATGGCGCCATCCACGTGTTCCGCCGAGATCCCGTGCTCCCGAAAAAGCTTGGCCACGTCTTCGGCGTGCTGAATATCCACGCAGAAAACAATGGTTCGGCGATCGTGGGCGATCTCTTGCCAGTGGCTGAACGCCGTCTGATTGCGGGCTTCGACATTGACCGCGCGCGCCAATTGGGACTGGTTATAGTCTCCGAGTGAGGTCCGAACGCCGGAAATATCCACGCCGGTCGCAACTCGGAAACCGCGTAAATCTACGAGCCACCCATCGGCGACCGCTTGTCGCAGGGAGTAGCGGAATACGACATCTTCGAAGATCGCAGATTCCGTGCCATGCAGCGGCCGGTTGTCCATCCGGTGGTCGGTAGCGGTTACGGCCAACGTAAAGCACTCGCCGGAGTACGAGCCGAATCGGCGCATTACGTTCTGCCACGTATCGGCCGGGGCATGGTGGCCTTCATCAAGAATCAACAGCCCGGGTTTGAACCAGTTGAGGCGTTTGGTATCGGGACGGCCAATCGACTGAACACCTGCCACGACCACCCGACTCTCGTACGGGGCAGTCATGTCCCCGCCTTCTACTCCCACCGAAAGTCGCGGGGCTAAGGCGACAATACGGGCGGCAGCTTGCTGCAAAAGTTCGTGCCGGTGAGCCACAACGAGCGAGGTTTGGTCGTATTCCCGGGCGACCTCTTCAACCAGACTGGCGAATACCGTCGTTTTTCCGCAGCCGGTTGGCATCACCACCATCACTCGGTGCAGCCCGCGATCTTTGGCGGCAAGCACGGCGGCTTTCGCACGCCGTTGGTAATCCCGCAGGATGATCGGGGCGACCTGTCCAGGCACCACCAAATCGTCCGCGTCAAACAAGTGATGAGCCATCGGGGAAGGGGCGGCGGGAGCAAGATGCGCTCGGCTGGACCCCATTCATTGTGACGCAACCACCCCAGAATTCGGGCCCTCGGGTTACGACTTTCGTTTCATTATCTTGATGAAACGAAGACCGCTATCTTCGGTGCCGTAGGTCACTTCATCAGCATACGCTTGGATGATATAGAGACCAAATCCGCCATCGCGCTGGGTGTTAATCACCGGTTGCGAGGTGACTGACTCGGGCGGAACGAACTCCGGTCCCTCGTAAAGAAGCTTAATCTCAAGCCCTTCGGTAATGCGTTCGGCGAAGATCTCGATTTCACCCACACCATCCCGGGCGTGGGCATGCTCAATAATGTTGGCAATGGCTTCATGAACCGCCAACTGAAGTTCGTCGATGGCGATCTTGACGAGACCGCAATCTTCAGACAGCGTTCCGACCATATGCCGGATTTCCGAGAGACTCTCAAGCCGAGACGGAAAGACGCGCAGTTGATGTTGCCACTCAGCCGTGCTGAGCCCTACGCGGACAATCACGACCGTGAAATCGTCCTGCAATTCGCCGTCCTGCGTGTGCTTTCGGATGCGTTCCCGAAGGCGATAGAGAATCTGGAACGGGGACTCCGTCGCAAACTCCCGGATGATATGCTTCAGGCGCTCGATCCCGAAGAGTTCCTTAGACGGACTCATGGCCTCGGTGACGCCATCGCTGTAAATCACGAAGATATCGCCTTCGGCAATGGAGACCGAAAATTCACCGTACGTCTCATCGCTGATGAAGCCGATCGGAAAATTCGTACCGCTCAGTTCGTGGATTTCATTGCAAGTGCTATCCCAATGGACAATTTTGGTGTGGCCGCAATCCACAAATGTGGCCACCATTTGCTCGGCGTCAAAACGGACATATTCCAGGGTGATGAAGGAATCTAGCCGCATCAGCTCCGTAGCCAACGTTCGGTTTGCGTGCTGCACGATGTCCTTTGGTGAAGGCAGATTTTCGAGTGAACTGGAAGAAAGGAGCGTGCCTACCGAACGGAGGAGCGTAGTTTTACTGCCCGCTCCGATGAGTGCCGCAGCGATACCTTTGCCCATTGCGTCGCCGATGAAGACATCGACTACGGTGGGGCGGTGGACGAAGAAATCAAAAAAGTCACCGTCAACCTGACTCGAAGGAAGGTTCATCGGGGCGAATTCGAACGCCTTGACGTCTTCCGGGGGACGCGCCATCAGCAGGCTACGTTGGATATTGCCGCCGATTTCGATTTCTTGCCGGCGCTTTACCTCCAGCCGTTCGTTCGCACTCCGCAACTGCTGTTCCATCTGAACGATGCGCTCGGCGATTCCCAGACGCGCACTCAGTTCGGCTCGATCAAAAGGTTTGGTGATAAAGTCGTCGGCGCCAGATTTGAGCCCGGTTAGCCGATCCTGCTTCTCGTACTTACTTGTGAGAAGGATCAGGTAGCTATAGCCAATGTGAGACTGGCCACGAATAAGCTCGCAAAGCTGAAGTCCGTCCATCTCCGGCATCACCCAGTCGGCGATGACGATGGAGTGTTGATGGGCCTGGTACATCTCCCAGGCTTCTTTGCCACTGCTGGCAACATCAACCATGTATTCCAGGGCTCGCAGGGTGCGACTCAGCACCATGCGTGAAACCTGCTCATCATCAACGATGAGGATCTTCATTTTGTCTACGACCGGAAGCTGTCGATCGCCTTCTCTTTAGCGTCGTAGATTTCAAACAAACGATCCATTCGGACGAGCTCGAACAACTGGCGAACGTTCATCGGGAGTTCGGCCAGCTTGACGCTTCCACCGAGGGCGTGCGCTTTTCGCAAGCAGGAGAGCAAAGCACCAATGCCGGAACTGTCGACAAACTTCAGATCCCGCAGGACAAAAACGAAGTATTTTTCGGCATCGAACAACGATGTGGTTTCCGTCCGAAATCGCTGCACGTTCGACGCGTCTAACGCCTGCCCGCTCAGATAGACGACAGACACACCACTTTCTTTTTCACTGCGAACTTCAACGTTGCTCATAAGTATCCAAACCTAACCCAAATTGCCCGAACAATTCTTTCGGTCAGTTTCCTTTGCAATTACGGCATAATACCATCGGGCACGGAGGTCGAAACATGAAAACGGTACCTCAAGCCTCACTAATTCTGAGGGAAACTTTCTAACTCGGCAATACTTACTCTTATGGCAAACGACTCTATGCAAGACCCACCGGCAAAAAGCCGTCAGGACCAGATCTTACTGCTGGCGGCCGAAGGCATGACAGACAAGGAGATCGCCGCCAAGCTCAGCCTTAGCCCCGAGACGGTCGGCACCTATTGGCGCCGAATTCTCAGCAAGTACTCCGCCGCCAGCCGAACTGAAGTTGTTGCCAAGGTCGTTCGATTACAAGCAGAAGCCTCGATCAACGAGATTTCCGAGGTCAACGAATGCCTTCGGGAAGTTACAGACCACTTGTTGCTGGAACTATCGGGCCGGCAGTCTTCGATTTCGGGTGATCACACCGAGCTCGCGAGTATCGCGATTGAAGCCCTCAGCAGCTACGTCCTCATCCTTGACGGGGAGGGCTTTGTCCACTATGCTAACCGGAGCATTGGCAAAGTCGTGGTCACTTCGGGCGAGCCGTTTGAGTGGTCAATTCTTCAGGCGGACCGGGATTCTTTCCGCGACACCCTCGGTCGGGTGCTGAACGGCGAAGCCGAACTGGTTCCCGTTAGCTTTAGTTTCGTGAACGAATCGGACGAGCCGATCCAACTGGTTGGAAATGCGAAACCTATTTTCGCCGACAACACGACCATGGCTTTGCTTGAAGTCGTTCCCGCCTAACCGTCGTTGAAGCGGTAAAGGCAAGAAGAATGGAACTTACGCCAGGGATCGCGGGCGCCGACGAGGCGGGACGCGGTCCCTTGGCGGGTCCGGTTGTAGCAGCGGTGGCTTTGATTCCGGACGATTTTCCCATCCGCCTACTCAACGACAGCAAAAAACTCGACCCAGCCGCTCGCGAGGCGGCTTTTCTGGTGATCTCGGAGCATTGCCAGTTTGAAATTGAGTTTGCCTGGCCCGACGAGATCGATCGCGTTAACATTTTGCGCGCCTCGCTGGCGGCGATGAGTCGGGCGATTGCGCGGCTGGGGGCGGCGGCTTGCATCGTGGACGGGAATCACCATCCCCCCGCATGTGGCTGCGTAACAACCACTGCGGTAAAAGGCGATGGGAAGTATGCCGCAGTCGCGGCGGCCAGCATTTTGGCGAAGGTTTCGAGGGATCGATATATGGCTCAGCAGGCGGAGATATATCCTCACTATGGGTTTGATCGTCACTTTGGCTATCCGACTCCCGACCACTTGATCGCTTTGCGAAACCACGGGGCATGCCCTATTCATCGTCGCTCGTTTCAACCCGTCCGCGATGTGGACCCTTCATTTTCTGTCCAGGCATCTCTGTTCTAAGAGGATGAATCGGCGCGAGGAAGGAAAACGGGCCGAAGATCGCGCGGCAACATATTTGGATGACTTGGGCTACACGATCGTGACCCGGCGTTGGTCGGGCCGTCACGGAGAGTTGGATCTGGTGGCGATGGATCACGAGACGCTGGTGTTTGTGGAGGTGAAGTATCGCCGCCGGTCCTTACCCGAGCTGAGCGTGTCGGGGGCTAAGTCTCAGGCCCTGCTGGCGGTGGCCGCGGAGTACGCGGCGAAGTTCGGCTTTTCGCAGGTTCCGCAGCGGTTCGATTTGGTGGCGCTGGAT
>CANFJD010000161.1 GCA_947447315.1 Fimbriimonadaceae bacterium | reverse complement strand
CGGGATTGGCGAGGGCTCCGCGACCGATCATGAAGTGGAGGCAACCGGTTTCGTCGAGGCAGCGAAGGAAATCTTCGCGGGTCCAGATATCGCCATTGGCGACGACGGGAACGGCAACGTTTTCGCGTACCCAGCCAATTTCGGGCCAGAAGACGGGCGGTCGGTAGGCCTGCATGCGGGTGCGGGCGTGGATCGTGAGCCAGGCCGCCCCGCCTTCCGCGGCCATGGCGGCGTTTTCACGAATGTCGGCGATGTCGTCCCAACCCAGGCGGAGTTTGGCGCTGACGGGGATCTCGGGGGGCAGAGCGCTACGCACGGTGCGGACGATGGCGCGGATTCGGAGCGGGTGCTTCAGCAGGGAAGCGCCACCATCGTGGCGATTGACGGTAGGGGCGGGGCAGCCGAAGTTGATGTCGATGGAGCGCGCGCCGGCGGAGACGGCGGCGAGGGCGGAGGTAGCTAATTTTTCGGGGTCGCCGCCCAGCAATTGAACCTGAACGGTGAGGCCGGTGCGGGTTTGGGCGCCGTGGAGGAGTTCGGGCACATCGCGACGGAAGACCCGGGCGGGGAGGGCGTATTCACTGATCCGGATGAACTCGGTGACGGCGTAGGAGAAGGCGCCGGTGGTTCCCTGAAACTCGCGCATGGGGGCGTCGGTTACCCCTTCCATAGGAGCGAGGACGAGGGCAGGAAGGTTCGGACGGATCATGCCACTCGGGTTCAAGATACCGTGCCCAGACGAAGCTCGGCGATAATCGCGCGGCCCTGAGTCCTACGACTAGTGATTTTGCAACTTGTGCCTTATCCGTTTTTGTCTCTCATCCGGAATTCAAACCGAGGGACCTTTTTCCGATGAAACACAAGCGTTACGAGGTGCTGCTGAATCGTCACGAAGCAAATCCCATCTTGACGGCGGCGGATTGGCCGTATCCCATCCATTCGGTGTTCAACCCCGGGGCCGTGATGTTGCCCGACGGCACGACGCTATTACTTTGTCGTTGTGAAGACCGGCGAGGGATTTCCCACCTTACCGCGGCTCGATCTAAAAACGGAGTGGACGGTTGGGTGATTGATCCCAAGCCCACTTTCGAGGCGGACCCGATGAATCATCCAGAAGAGGTTTGGGGCATTGAGGACCCGCGGATCACGTACGTGGAGGAGCTACAGGAGTACATCATCGCATACACGGCCTTTGGACAGACAGGGCCCGGCGTGGCACTGGCGTCGACGAAGGATTTCGTCACCTTTGAGCGCCTTGGACTGACAATGCAAGCCGACGACAAGGACGCGGCGCTTTTCCCACGTCGCATTGATGGCGAATATGTTCTCATTCACCGCCCGTCGACCGACATGGGAGCGCATATGTGGATCTCTTTCTCGCCCGATCTTCGTAACTGGGGCGGTCACACCGTTCTGTTGCCCGCCCGCCGTGGGGCGTGGTGGGATGCGAATAAGATCGGTCTTTCGCCTCCTCCCATCGAAACGGAGCGCGGATGGTTGGTGATGTACCACGGGGTGCGCCAGCATGCATCGGGATCGATCTACCGATTGGGATTGGCGTTGTTTGAACTCAATAATCCGCGCGTGTGCATTACCCGGGGCCAGTCATGGATGTTTGGTCCGGAAGCATCCTACGAGACTTCGGGAGATGTACCGAGCGCGGTTTTCCCGTGTGGTTATACGATTGGCCCGGATGGAGACACCGTGAAAATGTATTACGGAGCGGCAGATTCCAGCATTTGTTTGATGACGGCCAGCATCCGTCGAATGCTGGATTGGCTGGACAAGGACGGCAGCGATTACATCGGGATTGCTGGGCAACAGGCGGAACGGGTTCCGTTAGGCTCACAGTAAGCGGTCCGCCAGCCTTGACATACAATACGGGTTGGATATGGCCCCGATTGAGCCGCGACCGTATGTGATTGAGGAGTACACCCGGACGGTCTGTCCGGAGTGTGCGAAGTCGGGGCTTCGGGCGGACGATCCCGGAGTGTTCATCGACGGGATGCTGGTATCTCACGACGACCGCATTTGGATGCGGCGATTTTGCCCCAAACATGGGGAAACCGAGAGCATTTACGAAGAGGATGCGGTGCTTTGGCGAGCCCGCGCGGGGTGGCAAACGCCAACCCTCCCCGTGACCCCGGACCGGGCCGATAACTTTGCGGGTTTTCCCGATGGGTACCGGGAAGGATTACCCGCGAGCCACGGACAGCATTCGTGCATTTTGGTGCTGAACATAACGGAGAACTGTAATTTTCGGTGTCCGACTTGCTACGCCAGTGCGCTGGAGCCGGGGATGGCGGCGGTAGAGCGACCGAGTTTGGATGAGCTTCTGCGCTCCGTTGATACGGTGGTAGAGAGGGAAGGTGGTCGATTGAGCGTAGTGATGCTCAGCGGCGGCGAGCCGACGTTGCGTCGAGATTTGGAGGCGTTGATTTTGGCGTTGATCGAGCGACCGATTACGCGGATCATGCTGAACACGAACGGGCGTCGCATCGCTCGCGACCCCGAGTTCTTAACATTTTTGGCGGCTCATCGCGACCGAGTGGAGGTGTATTTACAGTTCGATGGGTTGACGGACGCCACCTACGTTGCCCTGCGCGGAGAAGCATTGGCGGACGAAAAACGACAGGTGCTGGAGAAGCTGAACGAGGCGAGGGTGTTCGTAACGCTGGTTACGACGGTGAAGGCGGGCGTGAATGAGGGCGAGCTTGACTCGATTTTTCAACTGGGATTGAACACGCCGTATTGCAGCGGGATCGCATTTCAGCCGGAATTTGGGTCGGGACGGAATTCGGGGATTGACCCGCAGAACCGGGTGACGCCGACCGGAGTGATTCGGCGATTGGGGCGAGGCGAAGACTTTGTGCCTCTACCCTGCAGTCACCGGGATTGTTGCGACATCGCCTACTTTCTGCAGGACGGAAAAGGGAAATGGCGGTCGCTCGTGTCCATTATTGGGCGGGAGGAGATGAAGCGCTGGATCCACTTGGCTGCTAATACAATCGCGTTTGAAAACATTGCCGAATCTCTGCGGGCGATGGTGAAAGACGGGACTTTGCAGCGGGTACTGAGCGAGCAGCAGCGGGCGAGTTCGCTGCAACTGGCATGGGATTTGGTGAAGATGTGCGATTGCGTGCCGGGCGTCCGCGATCTGTTTGAAGGGTGGGGCGGTCGGCGGGAAGCGAGTCAGATGGAGCAATTAGCGACCCGCACATTTCGGGTGACCGTGAAGCAGTTTATGGATTCGCACACTTTTCACGAGGCGCGGATTCGGCAATGCTGCGTTCACGTGGGGACGTTTGAGCCCGATCCCCGACGATATTCGTTCTGCTGGAGATGGATGTTTGAGGATGCGAGCGACTTCCCCGATGCGTCGAATGGGCGCAACTCTAGCTTGCCGATGGTTTAGATGAGCACAGCGGAGATTCTGGGCTACGTATTCAACGGCTGGGGGTTTGCCGTGGGAGCGGCGGTTTACTTTTTGGAATCGCGGCGCCGGGGCTTTAACGCTTCCCAGACGCGGGAGTTGGCGCTGATTGGGGTGGTGGTCGGGATTGTCACGGCGACCCTGGGGCAATCGGTCTACGAGTGGATCCGCCATGGGTTTGCAGGGTTGCCGGCGGCAGGTGGACGGACGATTCTTGTCGGGGTGCTTGGCGGTTGGGCGGCGGTGGAAGTTGCCAAGTGGAGGCTGGGGATACGGCAGAAGACGGGGGCGCTTTGGGCACTGGCTTTACCGGCGGGGGAATCGGTGGGAAGGATTGGTTGCTGGTTCCACGGCTGTTGTTACGGCAAGGTCTGTCACTTGCCGTGGGCGGTCTATCAGCACGAGGCATGGCGGCACCCGACTCAGTTCTATCTCTCGGTCGCGGCCGTGATTAACTTTGCCGTCGTGTTCCGGTTTCGTGACCGGCCGGAGATATTTGCGATATCAATTTTTATCTGGAGTATGAGCCGGATCATCATCGAGCCACTGCGGGAATCGACGGACACCACGCCGTGGTTGGTGCCAAGTATTTGTGCCGGGATGGCGTTTTGGGCGGTATCTCGGATTGTGCAATCACGGCGGATGGCGCATTTTTCCGGCAGTGCCTAAAAATATTGTCACCCAACATGCTTAGCTGAAGCATTTGTCAGTTTTTATGAGACACGGTTTTCCATAATCGTCCCTAACAGGAGGATGTTGGTGGATTTGATCGCATTAACGAATTTTTGCCAGCAGCCCCTGGTAACCGGGTCCGTTCGATGATTCATGATGGGCAGGCGCCTGTCCCCGCGGCGGAAGACAAATCGTGCCCGGTATGCGGGGAAGCTCTTACGGCGACCGACGGTTGTGACGAATGTCGTCGGGCGCAGCAGTTAAGGCTTGGGTTGATGCTTTTCTTAGTAATGCCAATTGTGGGGGCGGGACTGTTGTTCTTTGTGGCGCCGATGGGGATGCCAGGGGCAGACCTCTTTGGAGCATTGGGGGGTGGGTTACTCGGTCTCGGCCCTATAATAGGTCTGATCTGCATCTTCGCCCCGCAGCCGACTCGGCCCGAGTAGCGGCTGTACGGGGCAGTTGGTCCCAATGGAAAACGAGCCCGTACCCCCGCCGCAACGCACCACGGAATACCCTCGGACGTCAAGTTGCCCCCGCTGCGGTCGCCCGATTGAAGACGGATGGTGCCAATATTGCTCGGGGCGGCGACAGCGGGTTTGGGGATGGTTGTTGCTGCTTTTCGGCCCGATACTGGGGTGCGGGGCTTGCCTGTCTACGGCTGAGCAGAGCTTTATGGTTTTCGTGTGGATTCCCGTTTCTTGCGTGAGCCCGGTGATTGGAATTATGATGATTCTCTCCGCGAAATCCCGACGGAGGTCGTGAGGTGGGGGCACCGGCAAAAGGCGAAGATCGCGCCGAAACGTTTGGTCGTTTGGCATTTGCGTACTGCAAAATCGCCACGGTCTCTTTGTTGCTCGGGCGGTTTGCGCTCCCGGTGGCAGCGGTTCTGAGTGCCGGATTCTTTGTGGTTGCCTGGTGGCGCGGGAAGAGGGATACGCGTTGTTACCTGCGGTATCCGCTGGCGGCGGCGGGCTTTTGGGCGGTTATCGTGGCGATTTGGCTGGTGGCAGAATTTATTGGTTTGCCCTGGTGGCTTGCCTGGATTCATCGCTAAGTGTTCACCTTGGCGGTCAACCGGGTTAGAATGCTGTTTGATGGCTCTCATGCTTCCCGTTGCCTCGCTTGCGCTGGCCCTTACTTTTAGCACCCCGGCCAAAACGATCTCGGGGGCGGGGTTCAATCCGGATCCGTTGGCGGGACAGTTTCAGCACCCGCCGCTTTCGGCGCGGCCGCACACGTGGTGGCACTGGATGAACGGAAACGTGACCAAAGAAGGGATCACCGCCGATCTGGAAGCGATGAAGGCGGTGGGGATTGGCGGAGCGCAGATGTTTACGGTGGACCAGGGCATCCCGGCGGGGCCGGCGGGATACATGGGGCCGCTTTGGCGAGAACTGACGGCGCACGCGGTTCGGGAGGCGCACCGACTGGGGATTGAGCTGTGCATTCATAACTGCGCGGGCTGGTCTAGCAGCGGCGGTCCTTGGATTCAACCGGCGGATGCGATGCAGGTTTTGGGGTGGTCAACTCAGGTGGTGAACGGCGGGTCGGTATCGGTGGATTTGGCCCCGATAAAGGCGCCGCAAGTGGTGGCGAAGGTGGATTACGCTCGGGATATTGCGGTGTTTGCCATCCCGGGTGAATCGGCACTCTCGACGACGAACTCGTTTTTAGGCCGAACCGGCGTGATTCGACAGGATGGATTGATGCCGGACCTTGAGAATAAGCCAGGGGTGGCAAAGGGTCAAATTATCAATTTGACCGACAAATTCCAGAATGGTCACCTCTCGGCCGAGCTGCCAGCGGGGAAGTGGACCATTCTGCGATTAGGTCACGTGCCGACGGGCAAGGACAACCACCCGGCCCCGCCCGAAGGCGACGGACTAGAAGTGGACAAGCTGAGTCGGGCCGCACTGCAGAAGCACTGGAACGGCATGATGGCGAAGGTGCTGGCCGACGTGGGCGTGTTGGCGGGACCGACGTTGAACAACTCTCTGATCGATAGTTACGAAGTGGGGAGTCAGAACTGGACGCCGAACTTCCGAGCGGATTTTATGCGGTTGCGAGGATACGATCCTCTTCCTTATATGCCCGCGCTGGCAGGTATTACGGTGGAAAGCGGCTCGGTCACGGAGCGATTTTTGTGGGATTATCGCCGGACGATTGCGGACTTGTTTGCCCAGAACTACTTTGGATATTTTGGGGAGCTCTGTCACCAGAAGGGTATGAAGTTCTCGACCGAGCCCT
>CANFJD010000160.1 GCA_947447315.1 Fimbriimonadaceae bacterium | reverse complement strand
TGGGTTCGTAGCTGAGTGAGTGTCGACTCTGATTCTAGGGACAGAGGAACTCCAAGCGCTTGCAAAACATCAGCCATGCCGCACTTGCTGGTGACGGCACGGTTGCCATGCTTGGCAATCCGAACGCCAGCAGCGCTGGCGATGAATGCCGCGGCCGTGCTCATGTTAAAGCTGGGGCTGCCGCCGCCAGTACCGCACGTGTCTACCAAGTCTTCGTACGGGTGAGTGAGGTCCGACATGCGGGCGCGCATGGCGCGAGAAAATGCCGCGAGTTCGCGGGTGGTGGTTCCCTTAGTCCGGAGAGCGAGCAGCGCTCCGCCTATCTGACCGGGCGTGGCTTGGCCGTCCAGCAGTAGGTGCATCAGGGCTTCGGCTTCATCGGAAGAGAGCTCTCGGCGTTCCACAATGGTCGCCGCCAGCTCGGCAAAAGTCATAGTCGAAAGCGTACCGGACGGGCACTTACCCGAACCAATCGTATCGGAGTTCACCGCTCGGGTTTTTCCAGGATGACGGGCACGTGGTGTCTAGCCAATCCAGCGGTTCGGTGGCTGGCTGCTCCAGGGCTGCCAACGTAAACGCATCCTTGAGTGCGACCGACTGGGCAGCCCCCACGGCTGCGGGGTCGGCGGAGACGAACAGTGGGGTTCCACTTCGGGCAAGTAAATCTAGCCACTGCCGGTTGTGTTCCCACGGGACATCGTTGGTGAGGCCGACACAATCCGCATCAACGGCGAAGAAGGCGTCGTGCTGGGGCATGCGAAAGGCGAGGGTGTTGATGCCCATTTTGCGGGTACGTTCCCACTCCCGACCGCTAGTGTCGTCGCCCGTGCGTTGGAGTTCAAAGAGGCCCGCACCGAGATGACCGACAGTGTTGCAGCCGATTAAGATGGTCTCTCCCGCGGCTTGACGATTGGCGGAGTAGAGGTCTCTGATGATTTCGGCAGTGGTGCGGGTGGAATCGGCGAATGACCAATTCCCGCCGGTGAAGCGGTCGGTCATTTCGAATCCCCAACGACCCGTGATATCAAACGTCGTGAAATCGTGCTTGATCAGGTCGTATCCCCAGTCCGCTAGCCGCCTAATATCCTGGCGAACCAGATCCAAGACTTCGGGGACGCTGGGATCTAGGATGACTCCTTTTTCGCGGGCATTAACGGGGTGATTCTCGGGGAGTTGCCATGATACAGGTGCGTCGTCGATCAGGAGTGGCCGAATCCAGATTCCGGGCCGCACGTTCATCGCCTTCATTTCGGCCGCCAAACCGGGCATGTCAGGAAATTTATCGTTACCACGGTCGTAGGGTCCGCCGCCGCATCCCTCGGCGGGGAACCAACCGGCGTCGATAACCATAAACGGGGCATTGGTGGTGCTGGGAGAATGGTCGCGAATCAGAGCTGCATCGCGGCGAATGGAGTCAGCCGAGTTATTTCCATAAGCGTAGTACCAATCATTGCCGCCATAGACAGGGAACTTGGGCAGACGCGGGGCGGGGCAAAGGGCTCTACAGAAGCGACGCGAAAACTCGAAGGTGGTTTCGTCGCGTTCGGAAGTCAGAAAGACAACGGTCGAGACGATGATCGATCGACCATTCAGCTCCACGCCCTTGGTGCCCGAACGTAGATCTAAGGTGAGCGTGACGCCAGCCGGATCGATGGTCCAGTGAGCGATGGCGGCTCCTCCCGTTTGGACACCGAAGCCTTCCGTCCGACCGGATTCAAAGTCGTGAACCAGGGCGTACCACGGCAAGATGCGTTCGGGCACATACCCACGCCATTCCAGGTCGCCGTATCCGCGCTCCCAGTGATCGCCGAGGATGCGGGCGCGAACAGGCTGGGGTTGATGCCAGCGCAATCGGATTTCGGTAACGGGTACTGAGGATGAAAACTGGATCGCAAGTTCCGCAGCGGTAGGCAAAAATTCGAGTTCGTAGTCGTAGGTTTGGCCGGTTTCGGTAGCTACCGTCACGATATCGGGCCGTCGCGCATCCATGTTGACGGTTAGTTTAGCGGGCGTGAGGGAATGGGGCCAAGTAAACTCTTCATATGATCCGACATCGCGGCGAAGGCTATACATGGGAAGGCGTGGATATTCACCCCTACAAAGAGACGGGGAACCATTTCAAGAGCATCCATCGCCAGACCTTGTTTCCCGGCGGCTATGACTTGCCGGTAGAGCTGCGGTACTTCGAAATGGCAGCCGATGGTCACTCGACGCTGGAACGACACGAGCATGCGCACCTGGTGATGATTATTCGGGGATCGGGAAAGGTACTCGTCGGAGACACCGTTACGGAAATTTCGGAGCATGATCTGGTGCACGTGCCGCCAATGACCTGGCACCAATTTCGAGCCACGAATGGGACGGAACTTGGGTTTCTTTGTGTGGTGAGCACCGAACGCGATCGTCCGCAACGGCCAGGAGAGCCGGAAATCGAAGAACTGAAGGCGAACGGCACAGTGGCGGAATTTATCCGTTACTGAAGCGATAAACTCAAACGACTTTGTCGAACTCCCGCAAATTTGGATTCGAGACCCGAATGTTGCATGCCGGGCAGATTCCGGACCCCTACGTGGGTGCTCGAGCCGTGCCAATCTATCAGACCACGTCTTACGTGTTCGAAAGTCCGGAAGAAGCCGCCCACCTATTTGAGCTGAAGCAGTACGGAAACATTTACTCGCGCATCAGTAATCCCACAACGGCGGCGCTAGAGGAACGGATCGCTTCCCTGGAGGGTGGGACGGGCGCGGTCGCCGTTGCGAGCGGAATGGCGGCGGAATTTGCCACGGTGATGACGTTGCTGTCGCCCGGCGATGAGATTGTAGCATCGGCCCAGCTGTACGGTGGAACGTTGACGATGATGACCCACACGCTGAAGAAGCTGGGCATCTCGGTCACATTCGTCGACCCAACCGATTTGAATGCTTGGGAGTCCGCGATTATGCCTAAGACCAAGTTGCTGTTTACAGAGACGGTGGGTAATCCTCGCGGCGCGATTACGGATCTGGAGGCGGTGGCGGCTCTAGGACAAAGTCACGGCATCCCCTTGGCGGTGGACAACACCTTTGGGACGCCTTACCTTTGCCGACCGATTGAATGGGGGGCGACGATTGTGATTCACTCCGCGACCAAGTTCATCGGCGGTCACGGGACAAGCATCGGTGGCATCGTGGTGGATTCGGGAGATTTTGACTTTTCACGGTATCCAACCATTGCCGGAGTTTCCCCTTCGTACCACGGACTGCGGTTCTTTGACACATTTGGTCACTATGGATTTTTGATGAAGTTGCGTGCGGAGACGGTGCGCGACACCGGCGCGTGCATTTCTCCGTTCAACTCGTTTATGTTGCTGCAGGGAGTGGAGACGCTTTCGGTGCGTATGGATCGCCACATGAGCAATGCGAACGCGGTGGCCAATTTCTTGTCCGCGCATCCGCAAGTAGAAAAGGTGTACTACGCCGGACTTCCGGATCACCCGCAGCACGAGTTGGCAAAGAAGTATCTGCCAAAAGGACCGGGGGCGGTGTTGTCGTTTGACATTAAGCCAGGAACCGGCGATGCGCGAGAAGCCGGGCGCGTATTCATTGAGAGTCTTCGGCTGTTTTCCCACCTGGCAAATGTGGGCGATGCCAAGAGTCTGGTGATTCACCCGGCTTCTACCACGCATCAACAGTTGTCGGATGCGGAATTGGCCGCCAGCGGGATTTCTGCGGGAATGATTCGACTATCGGTGGGACTGGAAACAGAGGAGGATTTGCTATGGGATCTGGATCAAGCATTAGCTGCGACATTAGCCTAAACACCAAGCTCACGAGAGAGCAACGGGAAAAGTATCAGAACACCAAGGTGATTCAGGAACTGCTGAAATCTGCGAAGACGATTGCGGTGGTCGGGCTTTCCACGGAGAAGACAAAAGCGAGCAATATGGCGGCGAGCTATTTGCAGGACGAGGGTTATCGTGTGATCCCGGTGAATCCACGCGTGGAAGAGGTGTTGGGTGAGAAGAGCTATCCCGACGTAAAGAGCATTCCGTTTCCGGTGGACATCGTGGATATCTACCGTCCGGCAAGCGAGGTGTCGCAGATTGTTGACGATGCGATTGCAAACGGCGCCGGAGCGGTTTGGATGCAGTTACGGATAGTCGATTTGGAATCCGCGGACAGGGCAGTTGCGGCGGGTTTAACTGCAATTGTTGATAAATGTGTAAAGATGGAGCATGGACGTTATGGCGGCATGCTCCACTGGGCCGGTATGAATACCGAAGTGATCTCGGCCCAACGGCGACGTTCTCGATAAGGAGCCAATTTGGTAGTCATATTGAATCCGGTGGCGGGTCGGGGCGCTGCGGGAGCCGAATCTCAGCGGGTTCAACGAGAATTGCGCCGGGTGTTTCCCCGGGCAGAATTCGTGGAGACCACCGCATCGGGCACTTCGGTCGCAACCGGAGAATTTGTGCCTGGTAACGGAGCCTGGCATGCCGCCAAAGCGGTCGCGTTCGGGGAAAAGATGGTGGTCGCAGCCGGGGGTGATGGTACCGTTGGCGAGGTCGCGAACGGTTTGATTGGGACCAGTGCGACGCTTGGCATCGTTCCGATGGGTACGGGAAATGATTTGGCTCGGTACTTAGGAATTCCGCGAGAAATCACGCCGGCAATCGAGTTTCTTCGCACCGGCAATCCCCGAGCGGTGGACGTCGGGAAAGGCCCGCGTGGTTACTTTCTCAATGTCGCCGGATGCGGCTTCGATGCTGAGGTAGCCGAGGCTATCAATCATCGCATGAAGTGGCTAAAGGGAACCACGGCGTACGTAGCGGCGGTGTTGGCGACCTTGAGTCGATACCTGCCCCAACGGATCACGCTGACGGTTGACGGAGAAGCACACGAGGAGACCGTGATGTTGTGCGCGATCGCCAACGCTGGATATTACGGTGGAGGGATGAAGATCGCGCCTCTGGCGAGTATCGACGACGGAAAATTTGACGTGATTCTGGTGGGAGACGTTGGCCGGAAAGAATTTTTGAAGTTCTTTCCAACTGTTTTTCATGGAGGACATTTGGAACACCCGAAGGTGAAACAGCTCCGAGGTTCGGTCGTGCAGATTACGTCGGAAAACCTCATGCCGATGCTGGCGGACGGGGAAGAGATTGGGCCGACGCCGGGAGAATTTCGGGTTATTCCCCGCGGTCTGAATGTGATTGCTCCGTCCTTAGGTTGAGCGGATGGTATTCAGGATGTCTACCACCAGACGATCAACGAGACTTTGTGCCGTCTCCAGTTCGGTGTCTAAGATGTACTCAGGTTGCTCGGGCGATTCGTACGGTGCGCTTACTCCGGTGAAATTTGGGAGCGAGCCATCCAATGCGCGACGGTAGAGACCCTTCGGATCTCGTCGAATGCACTCGGATAC
The DNA here is from genome assembly GCA_947447315.1 of Fimbriimonadaceae bacterium. Taxonomy (GTDB): domain Bacteria; phylum Armatimonadota; class Fimbriimonadia; order Fimbriimonadales; family Fimbriimonadaceae; genus Fimbriimonas. The sequence continues at coordinate 980 of CANFJD010000160.1, read as the reverse complement.
GTCGCACTTTACATAAGCCTCACGGAAGGAGCTACCGATGATTTGTCGTGCCAGGTAGCGGTGCGTTCGGAGCGGCGATATGAGCGAGCAGACTGTCACCGTTCCGGCGCGACAGAATAAGCGGGCCACTTCGGCGGTGCGGCGGATGTTCTCCTGCCGATCCTCGGGAGAGAATCCGAGATCGGAGCAGAGACCCGTGCGAAGATCATCGCCGTCGAGGTGCATGGCGGGGATGCCATGGGCTCGAAGCGCAGGAATCAGTGCTTCGGCGATGGTCGATTTCCCGGCTCCGCTTAGGCCCGTGAGCCAGATCACCGGAGCTTCGTCCGTTTTGGATTCTTCGGCTTCGGTTGGAATGGTACTGATGAGACCGACGGCAGCGGTTGCTCCAGTGGGGCTGACGAGTATGAAGCTACCGAGTTCGCGACTTTGGTCGAACGTGACGAGCGGGATTTCCGACGGAAAGCGAAGGTTAACGGCGCCAATGTCGTTGAGGGCAAGCGTTCGCGAAGCCTCCGACCGGCCGGTGAGGATATCAAGTTGAGAATCGATCCGATCAATCTGCGCGGTAACCACTCGAGGGCCCTGGCGGAGTTGATAGCTCATACCGATGCGTAATGGTTCTTCTTGTAACCAAACGACCGTGGCGGTCGCGATCCGGGAATACGTATGAGGAAAATTTGGATGTACGACCCAATCGCCGCTGGCCACATCCACTTCGTCGGCTAACTCGATCGCAACGGCATCACCAGCGATGGCGGAAGGTTGCGGTTTGCCCGCTACCGTGAGATTTTTAACCAACGAATCGGAGATTCCCACCCGGATTGGGTCACCAACTGAAAGTTGGCCACCCTGGAGGGTGCCGGTGAACAGGCGCCGATGGTCGGGTAGAGGATGAACCGTCTGGATGGCGACACAGGCCGGATGATCATTGGATTCGGTCAGTTTGACGGTGTCCAGCCATTCCAGGAGTGAGGGTC
>CANFJD010000159.1 GCA_947447315.1 Fimbriimonadaceae bacterium | reverse complement strand
TATCGGCCACTTTAAGCCGTGTAAATTGTTGAACCATTTTTTAAGTCTTCCTTGCCAGTGGCCATCCCATCCAAGGGGTGAGGCGTAGCCGTAGTGTTCGGACTTGATCCCGAATTGCTTCGGGACCATCCGGATTACTTCACCTTTTCGATGATCTGGGTAACGCGCCAGTTCTTATCTTTCGATATCGGACGGGTTTCCATGATCTCAACGACGTCGCCCTCATCGCATCCGATGATGTCGTGCGCCTTAAATTTCTTCGATCGAAGAACGACCTTGCCGTACAGCGGGTGCTGCACGCGTCGCTCAACTTTCACCACGACGGTCTTGTCCATCTTGCTGGACACGACCACGCCGCGGCGGATCTTGCGACGACCGCGAGCTTCGGCGGTGTCGACGTTGCTTTCGAGTGTCGTTTCTGCCATTAGTTCACTTCTCCGCGCTTCTTCTCGCCGATCAGGGTGGTGATGCGGGCGATGTTATGACGATGGACCTTGATCGCGGTGGTATCGGTCACCTTTCGGAAAACCAAGTCGCGGCGATAGTTGTACAGAGTCTTTTGGGTTTCCAAAATCAACTCTTCCAGTTCCGCCACCGACTTCTCGCGAAGATCTTTGCTCTTCAGTTCTTTCATGATTCGGTTACCTCGGCGGCTACGGCTTCGGTCGGTTCTTCGACTTCCTCGTGAACCACGGTCTCGACAACGACTTCTGCATGAGCGTCAATCGCCTTCGGCTTCGGTCCCCCGATGAGGCCTTCCTTCTCAAACTCCGCTCGCGCTACGAACTTGCAGCGAATCGGGAGCTTGAAGATGGCCAGTCGCATGGCTTCCTTCGCCACTTCTTCTACCGGTCCCGACATCTCGAACATGATGCGGCCCGGCTTCACGACGGCTACCCAGCCTTCCACCGCAGCCTTGCCCTTACCCATACGGGTTTCGAGCGGCTTCTTGGTGTAGGACTTGTCCGGGAAGATTCGGATCCAGACTTTTCCACCACGCTTAATGTGGCGGGTCATGGCAATACGGGCGGCTTCAATCTGTCGGCTGGTAATCCATGCCGGCTCTTGGGCCACGATGGCGTAGTCACCGAAGGAAAGCGTATTTCCCTGGGTGGCCTTGCCCTTCATGCGGCCACGAAACATTTTTCGTCGGCCTTCTTTAACGCGCTTGGGCATTAACATTACGCTTGTCCTCCTTCGGTAGCAGCAGGAGCTGCGGTCGGGGCGCCGGTGTTACCGAATGCTCGGTCGTCCCGTCGCGGTCGGTCTCCGCCGCGATCATCGCGCCGCGGGCGTCGATCGCCTCGATCGTTACGGCGATCGCGCTGCTCTTCACGGGCGGCTTCAATCTCTCGCAGCCGTCGATCCGGGAGCACTTCACCCTTGTAGATCCAAACCTTTACGCCAACCGATCCGTAAACCGTCATTGCCGTAGCCTGACCGTAGTCGATATCAGCACGAATGGTGTGGAGCGGGATCTTGCCGAACTTGTCGCCTTCCGAGCGGGCGATTTCCGAACCGTTCAATCGACCCGCAACCAAAACCTTGATTCCGCGACCGTTCATTCGCTGAACGCGGGTCATGGCTTGGCGCATGGCGCGACGATGGCTAATTCGCTTCTCGAGCTGAACGGCAATGTTCTCCGCTACCAGCTGAGCATCTAGTTCTGGCTGGCGAACTTCCGTAACGTTCACCTGTACCACCATGGTGGGATCTTGCAATCGCACCACGCGGTTCAGCGTATCGGTCAGCTCGTCAATGCCCTTTCCGCCGCGGCCAATGATGGCGCCCGGACGAGCGGTGAAGATGTTGACCTTAACTCGGTTGGCGGCTCGCTCGATTTCGATGCGAGAAACGTTGCCGAGACCGGTGCGGTTTTTGATATAACGACGAATTCGGTGATCCTGGAGGAGGGCGGCTGCGTAGCCTTTCTTGCCGTAATACCAGTGGCTATCGAAACCACGGATTACGCCTACTCGCAGACCAACCGGGTGAATCTTCTGTCCCATTACTTAGTTTCCTCCTGGCTGTCCGTACCGGCTTCCGCTACGGGCTCCGTAGCTTCAACTTCGGTCACTTCCGCCGCCGGTGCTTCCACCGCCGACTCTTCAACGATTGGTTCGGCAACCTCTTCGGCTACCGGAGCTTCTGCTACCGGCGCGGCAACGGCGGCTGGCGCTTTCTTACCGCGGGCCGGGCTACCGAAGGTCGGTCGCGGCTTCGGCTTGGTACCGTGCGGCTTAACTGTCACTTCGCCTTCGTAGTCCTCTACGACAACGGTGATGTGGCTGGTCTTCTTCAAAATGCGATTACCACGACCCATTGCTCGCGCTTGCATGCGCTTCAATCGGGGTCCTTCGTCCACCTGAATGGCGGCGATGCGCAACTGATCGGGCGACAAACCGTGATTTTCCTGCGCGTTTGCCATGGCCGAAATGAGAACTTTTCGGAGCAACGTGGCGCTCTTGCTGGTGTGGAACCGCAACAGGTGCACGGTCTTCACGGCATTCTCACCGCGAACTTCGTCGGCGATGATGCGAACCTTACGGGGCTGTACACGAAGGTACTTAGAAACTGCTTTTACTTCCATCGTCTACCTGCCCTTATCGGAGCTTCGCCCCTCGCTCTGGCAACCCGCCCGCGTGGCCCTTATAGGTTCGCGTGGGAGCAAATTCACCCAGTTTGTGACCAATCATGTTTTCGGTCACGAACACGGGCACATGCTTTCGCCCGTCGTGAACGGCAAACGTATGGCCGATCATGTCGGGAATAATCGTGGATCGTCGGCTCCACGTTTTAATTAGCCGTTTTTCACCTGATGCGTTGAGTTTATCTACCTTCTCGATGAGGTGGTCATCGATGAAGAACCCTTTCTTTAGACTTCTTGCCATAATCCTCCCTTGTTAATCTCGTCGCGATGACTCGCAGCGGACAAGTTAAGCGGACGCACCTAAAGTTGGCGTTGCCAAGCTTAGACGCAACCGATAGTTATACCCATCCTTAGGCTCAAAATTCCACGGTTTTTCGTATAATGGCGATATGGGAAAGACGATTGAGGTGGAAATCACTCCCGAAGTCGACGCCATCCTTCAGCGGATGGTGAGCAACGGCGAGTTTGCCACAGAAAAGGACGCCGTACGTGAACTCTTTATGAAAGCCGCCGGGGAAGCCGAGGTGACGGCACAGGAACGACGACGGGTCGCGTTGAACCAACTTCACGGATTGCTTTACGACGCTAACCAACCCCCATATAACCCCCGGGATGAGGATAAGTTGTATGAGGGAATGGACGTTTGATTCTCGACACCAGCGCCATCGCGGCCGTTTTGTTCCGCGAGCGGCCGGGACAACGAATCATGGAGATCATGCAGGCAGGCTCTAACCTTCGAATGTCAACCGTTAATCTTGCGGAACTGCTTATTGTCGCAAACCGTACTGGTAAAGCTGGTGCCAAAGAGGTAGAAGAATTGCTCTTACGGGCAGGTGTCAGTTTTTGGGCACCAGACGAAAATGTATCCCGCATTGCCGCGTCGGCTCGCGCCCGATTCCCGATCAATTTTGGTGACTGCTTTTGTTACGCATTGGCCATTCTCGAAGGTGATGAAATTCTGACCCTGGATGCCGAGTTTTCGAAAACTGACGCGAAGCTGGTCGCCGTCTGACATAACGACATAATGCCACTGGGATTGCTTCCAACGGCATTTTGAGGAATCTAGGGCTTACTGACCCTTACCCAGTCCGACCCCGCTCCGGGGAGCCGAAGTTCCGGGCTTTAAGCGAACCGCAAGCTTCTCCGTCACTTGAGGCGCTGCTTTACCTTGGTACCGCACCACGTGACCATCCACGTAAACCACCACGTATGGCAGCTTGGAATTGGGCACCTTTTCGTACCACTCCACCGTCTCTGCCGGATTCTGCAGATTCGCCAAAGCGACCCCGGCCAGCTTGGTGTTGAACTCAAAGCTAATACCCTTGGTACCGCCCACGAACGAATCCTTATCGTCCACGAAGGAGTCTAGGTACCGCCGCGCCTCGTCCGTGGATTTCGCCGGCGGGAAGGCGTCGTGCTCCGATGCGTACATCATCGTCGCCAGTCCCAGCTGCTTCAGCCGCGACATGGAAACCTCAATTTCGCTCGATTTGCGGGTTTCCGAGGTCGGACCACCTGCGCTGGCCCGCATCGTAGAAATTCCAAAAGCGACAATCACCGCTCCGGAAAGGAGAGCAAGGCTCTGAGTGGTCGTGAGGCCACGCAGACGCGCGGCAGGAGACAAAATGGATTTCAGTCGAGTTTCGATTCGTTGGTTTTTCATTAGCAGTAGCTCCGGGCCCGGAGTCCATCGGGCTCCCATGCCCATTTGGCGGGCGATCAAAAGCAGGTCTTGCGCGTAATCCGTGGGACGTATTCCCGCGAGTAGAACTGCCTCATCGGCCGGCAGTTCGGCGTAACCCCGCATGGCTCGCGCGCCAAGCCACACTGCGGGGTTAAACCAGTAGAGGGCAACCACGCATTCGGCCAGTAGCTGACTAACCGGATCGCGTCGCTGCACGTGGGCGAGTTCATGCCGAAGCACCATCGCCAGTCGTTCGGGCGACCAGCTAACGGATTCTTCTGGCAAGAAAATGATTGGTCGGAAAATCCCCGCCGTCAGGGCGCAAGGGATATCACCCTGGGCCGCGATGGCAATATGAACCGGCATTGCCGAGCCGAGGGCGTTCCCCGCGCGTTGAATCTCGTCCGGAGCGGCCTGGGATCGCCCGGAAATTCCTCGCAACCTCAAAAACCCGACCGCGTAGCGCATCGTGACGGCTACCACCCCCAGCCCGTAAACCACCGCAATCGGTAAAGCATCGGGCATCGGTCGTGTCGCCGGGCGCTTTACAAGGGTTTTTGGCGATGAACTTTCCGGACGGCTCGGGGTCACCATCGCGGGGGAGACTGCGGCGTCCGCTAGTACCGGGATCTCCACGTAAGTCTGCGGCCCAAATCGCGCCGCAATCGGCACGATCAGGCACAGCATCAGCGAGCAGAACAACACGCCGTGCCGAACGGCCGGACGAAATCGCACCATACTCGCGGCCAATCCCAGTCCCAGGAGCGCGATCAGCCCGGATTTCCAACCGAATTCCAGCAGCTCGGTCATTTGCCCTGCCTCCGCGCCGCGTCAATAATCGCCTGCAACCGATCGAAATCTTGGCTGGTGAGAGAGGAATCTTCCCTATCCACCAGGGTGGATACCACGCGCTCCACACTTCCCTCAAAGAATGTGTGCAATACCTGATCCATCATCGTGCGGGCCATTTGCTCGCGTGGTACCACCGGTTCGTAAATGAATCTTGCCCCTTCTTGCCGGAACTTTAGGTGCCCCTTCTCCACCAGGATGGTGAGCATCGTGCGCACTGCCGTTAGCGATGGGGGAGTAGGAAGCGACTCTCGCACCTCGGTCGCCGCCGCCGCCCCGAGTGCATACACCGCGTCCATAATCTGACGCTCGCGACGGCTTAACGCCGGTAATTCGCTGGAGATTTCACCCATGCCAAAATATTAGCACCCATTTCACCTGGAAACAAGAGGTGATGCCAAAATTTTGGCATTTATCGAAAAAACTTCTGAAGACGCAAAAAAAGCCCAGTCCGAATAGATCGGACTGGGCTTCGCCTCAACCAGAAAGTTACTTCTTGTTGCGGCGGCGGACAATAAACTTGTCCGTTCCCTTGTTGTGGCGAGTCTTCTCACCACGAGCCTTGTTGCCCCATCGGTCGACCGGACCCTTCTTACGTCCAACCGGCGATTTGGCTTCACCACCACCGTGTGGGTGGTCGCGAGGCGATTTCACAACACCACGAACGTGGGGCTTTCGGCCAAGGCCACGGTTCTTACCGGCCTTACCAATCGCTTCGTTCTCGTGTTCGGCGTTACCCACTTCACCCACGGTAGCACGCGCGGTGTTGTGCACCATTCGCATTTCTCCCGAAGGCAATCGAAGCGTAACGTAGCTGCCTTCCTTTGCCATCACCTGCGCCGACGTTCCCGCCGATCGCACGATCTGACCACCGCGTCCCGGCGTCAGCTCAATGTTGTGAACCAACGTACCAAGCGGGATGTTGATCAACGGAAGGGCGTTGCCCGGGAGAATGTCCGCGGTCGGACCGCTTTCTACCATCGCACCGACGGCCAGATTTCGGGCTGCCAAGATGTAAGCCTTCGTTCCGTCCAGGTAGTGCAACAGCGCAATTCGGCAGGTTCGGTTCGGATCGTATTCGATCGCCGCGACCTTGGCCTGTACGCCGTCCTTCGTTCGCTTGAAGTCAATGATTCGGTACTTGCGCTTGTTACCACCGCCACGATTGAACGAGGTGATGCGTCCGAAGTGGTTTCGGCCACCGGACTTACGCAGACCGACGGTGAGAGACTTTTCCGGCTTACCTTTGGTAATTTCGGAGTAATCCGCGCCAATCTTGTGGCGCACGCCGGGCGATGTTGGTTTGTACTTTCGTGTCGGCATGGT
>CANFJD010000158.1 GCA_947447315.1 Fimbriimonadaceae bacterium | reverse complement strand
CGACCAGCACGAAGCGGCTGGCGAATACCGTGGAGCGTTCCGATGCCTATACATCGCTATGCTCCTCACGTTTGATGAATATCGAGTAGCCCGTTTTGATCGACGCCAAACAAACTGGGAGCATCTAACAAGAATTGAATCTAACCCGATCTATTCTGCCGAGTCCGGTTTTCGCCACTTGACCCAGAGATTTGATCGAATTTGGTATGGACACCAATCGATAGGTGCCGGGGATGTGATGGAATTTCGGTCTGCATTGGCCGACATCAGCGCACGTTGCAGGGCGGCTTCCTAGTGAACCTCAACAGAAAGTTTTCGGCCATACTCACCATTTTTGTAGGATTGGTACTGTTTGGCATACTATCGTTGGCCGGTGGACGCCGCGATTCCGAGTCCTACCCCAGCTCAGAACACTACGGCCCCAGTGGGCTACGCGCCCTTTCCGAATTGCTTACTCAAGAAGGCTATCGAATTCGGATTGATCGCCGGTCGAAACCAAAATTTGCAAAGGGTGACACGGTGGTGGCCGTACTTCGAAATTCCTCGACCGAAAATACCGCGGCCGAGTATGAGCGTAACGAACGAATCATCCAGGCATTAGCGGATCACTCCGAACGTGGTGGAAATTCGCTGGTTGGCTACTTACCTTCTCGGTTCAAAGACTCCTCAAAAAGTGCGGCAAAAACACCGGTCTCAAACCCTTTTCAATCATTGAAAAAGGTGATGTGGGTTCCGGAAGTGACAGACCTTGGCCTGACGAACTCAAACCCCACCCTACCGATCTGGAACGGCCGGTGGAATGCAACAGCGGAAGTGTATTCGGCCGGAGTCATTGTCACCCTCAGTAATGCGCTACCGCTCACCAACCGTTTTTTGGACCGTGAGCAAAACGCCGATGTCGTCTTGAATACGATCCGCACCGTTACCAAGCCGGGAAGCACAATTGTGTTTGCCGAGGGGGGATTTGAACCGGTAGATCCAGGCTTTCTGGGCACAATTGGGCCAGGTGCGGTCGCGGCTTGGTACCAAACCCTATTTGTCTTCGCCGTAATTGCGTACTTCGGCGGGAAGCGTCTCGGCTTGCCCGACTTTCGAAGAATTCCCCAACGATCCAGTCGGGACTTGCTGGATGCAATGGCTGACACTATGCAACGATCCAAGAGCAGCCGAACCGCCGTCCGGATTGCGGTCAGCAACGCCGAAACGTGGCTGGATCTGTGGCAGATTCAAAATCGAACTCAGGAGACGCCCAGATCACTGGGAACGGCGATTGCCCGCGGTCGGGCGGCACTAATGGAGAAGAAGCTTCCCGCCCCGCTCGCGGTCACCATCGTTAAAGATCTTGACCGAGAAATCGTTGCCCTCCGTCAACCAAACACACCGAAAATCCCGTAAGAAGAACGCACTATTAGTTCCTAATTGGGTAAGCCTGACAGGTGAGAAGAAACATCCTCGTTTCCGCCTTGATTTTCGGAATAGTCTCCGGCGCGTTTGCTCAGAGCAAGCCACCGGCGCCCTCACCCGCCGATCCTCCAGTACCGGCCGCACTCATCCCACTCGATAAAAAATACCGATCTACCAAGACGGCGTACACGGCAAAACCTAAGGATAAAAAAGCCAAGGACGCCTACGTGGAAGCCACGGTGAAGCTTGGTCACGAGACGATGATCTCGCCCGATTACCCGGCTCGATTCAAATACAAAAAAACGTTACAGCTGTACCGTGAAGCGCTGAAACTAGACCCAAATAACCCGGTTGCTAAACAAGAAAGCGACTTAATCATCAAAATCTACAAACAAATGGGCCGTCCTGTTCCAGAATAGGTTCAATGCCCGACAAACTTGCCGAGCGCGCTTCAACCCGAATGGAGGGCCAGCCAGTCGCCCATGCGAAACAGCAGATTGAGCAAAAATTCATTTGGGTCCTATCCGTGGTGGTGGGACTCATTGCTGCCCTCCCCGCATTTTTAGCCTGGCAGAGCACACCACCGGGAAGTTCTTTCCTGGGATATGTGTTCAGTACGGACGACCAAATGGTCTACGCCGCTTGGATTCGCCAGGCGATGGCAAACCAATTCCTGTTTGATAACCGTTTCACGACCGCCGCTCAACCTGGATTGACGATCAATCTCTATTTCCTTGCGGTCGGACAGATTGCCCGGATCACCGGAATCGTTTTTGCCACTCATTTAGTGCGCGTGGGACTCTCAATTTTGTTGGTCCATCAACTCATTGCCTTGGTTCGCCGGCTGAACTGGCCAGTTTACGAAACAAAGCTTGCCGTGACATTCGCCATATTCGCCGGCGGAATTGGATTTCTTGTGTGGCATACGTTCGGAGTCGCGATCGTTCGCCCAACCCCCCAGTTCGTTTCCAATCTACTATCCGGCCGGTTACCGATCGATGTCTGGCAACCCGAGGCATTCACGCTTCCCTCGATGCTGGTTAATGGACTCTTCATCGCGGCGCTAAATCTCATCATCTACGCTTTTCGATGCTATCTAGACGCGCAGCACAGTTGGAAACCGGTGTTCCCCGGCGCGATCGCGATGCTTGTACTGATGAACATCCACAGCTACGACGTTTTGCTCATCGGATTGGTACTGTTTGGTTTTATGGTAATGGAATGGGCGCGTGACCGAACCAACCGAGAATGGGTTATTCGGGCTATGGCCATCTCTGCGGGAATATTGCCTGCTGCCCTCTGGTTCTTGTACGTACTCAAAATTGATCCAGTTTTTCAGGCCCGAGCCGCAACCCTAACCTATTCACCGAACTTTCGAAGCGTCCTCGCGGGGATCATTCTTCCGCTGCTCCTGGCTATTCCGATGCTTCTTACCTCTCGAGAATTGAAGAAGCGCTCTTCGTTCGCCACCGTTCTGGTGCTTGCGGTTTACGGTTTGTTAGCCGTCGCGGCGGGATCGTATCAAGATGGTTACTTCTTGAGCTGGGTTTGGTTTGCGGGGATATATCTGTTCTTAGTTTTCCTCCTGTACTCGTTGGCAAGTCTGAATCCGGCAAGAAATCTGATCGTTTCGTGGGCCGTGATCTCTCCCGTAGCGCTGTACTTCCCTGCTCTGTTCCAAAGAAAACTCGCGATGGGAATGATCATTCCCTGGGGAATTCTCGCGGCGGGTGGTGCCGGACTGCTATTGGCCAAACAGGCGCGCTCGGGCCGCAATCTTGCTACGATTCTCGCGATCACGGTGATTAGCGCATCCGGCTTGCGTTGGGTCACTCGTGAGTTCAATTTGGCGCGAACGAATGTTGGGAATACCACCGTTCACACCGTCTATCTCACCGCTGATATCACGAAGGCCATCCAGACCCTCGATAAAGAGCCCGGTAAGAAAGTGGTAATTGCGCTCCCCGGTGTGCCGAGTCCGATCCTAGCAAATGGCGAAAGTGTCCCGGATGAATTCGGATCACCGGTCATTCCAGACTTGAACGGAGTGGCGAGCGGATTTACCGGGGCATATTCCGTTGCCGGTCACTGGAGTGAAACGCCCGATTACAACCGGATCAGGAACGAAGTGACGCGACTATTCTTGGCTGATACCCCGCTCGAAGTTCGACGCCAGAAACTCCGGGAGATGGGGGTGACCCACATTATTGCGCCACACCCAGAATCATTCCCAGACATTGCGCTCGCCGATCTCCGCGATTGCGGAGAAGAAATCACCGAGGGAACGTCCTTCAGCCTTGTCCGTGTAAAGAATCCGTAGGAGAGCCGCCCGATGGCGATTCTCCTACCGCCACTACCGTGGGTAGGCCACCATAGGCACTCGTGCCAAGACGCTCTCTCTTCACCACCGTGCCGTCGATTTTCACCACCCGGTAAGTCACAACTGATTTTCTGGGTGATCCTTTCTCGACAACTTTCCGCACACCGGCGGGGAGTGTCGGATCGACTTTCGTTTGGACCGTAATGGGCTTGGTTTGAGCGTCCGATTTCTCGATGGATACTACTTGCCCGGGAATTTTGGTGCCGAGCACTCGAAAAGTAAGCCGACCCGGATGCATTTCACTCGCAATTGCGACCGGCGACTTGCTGTCATTCCGCAGTCTTAGATCAATACTGCCAAAGGAAACGGTCGAATCTGTTCCCAATGGGACATAAACGACGGGGATAGAGTGATTTTGCCTTTCGACGATTTTAAGGTTGGCCAGGAGAGCCGCGTTATAGAGGGTGCTGCTCACTTGGCAGATACCGCCGCCAAGCCCGGAATCGAGCCGACCGTTCACAAAAACGCCCGCTTCCTTGTAGCCTCTCTCCGCTGTACGCTCACCAACAATTTTGTTGTAACTGATGGTTTGACCGGGCATCACGATGATTCCCGGAAAGCATTTCGCGGCGAGCATGAGATTTGTGGTCCGGGGATGGTTACTCGCTTGGAATGTCGTGGTGTAACTGGATACCACTTCTCGAATACTTACCAGCGCCTCATCGGGTACGGCCTTCGGCGTCTCCTTTATGGGGAGTTCGACTGTCACCGCTTTCTTGTCCCGCAGACTTTCTGGAATCGCAGCGGCTACGTCCTCGGCCAAGTGAGATAGATCGACCGCATACCCCGGCGTCTCCCTAGAAATGAGAATCTGTCCCTTGTCGTAGCGCACCATTGCCGGTCTTACTTCCGGCAGCTGCCTTTCTACACTGGCCTTCATTGTCGCCGGTACGGTACCGACCACCCTAAACTTCGGCAAGAAGTCTTTTGGCTCGACTGCTTGGCCCGTGATCTGCGATGCTTGATCTACCAGCGAACTGAGCGGAAGACTTGCCACGGTCGCAACGTCATCTAATGCAACTCCCAACTGCCCAGGCGTAAAGGGAGGGATTTTGACCGGAATCTTGGTGTGAATCGTCACCGGAGTCAACTTCTGAGTCTCCCACCAGGTCCGAAGTTTCTTTTGTGCGTCTTCCGCGGTCAAGCCTCCAACCGGGATTCCGCTCACGGTCGTGCCAGCGTGCACCGTAGGCGTTTGTCGGGATACGTAGGTAATGGGGAGCGCCAAACCGGCCACTCCAATTGCAGCAAAAGACAGTCGCTTAATCGTTTTCATCTGTCGGCTCGTAGCCGTTACCAACCTATTATGGAATGGAACGATTATTCAGACTGCTAGTTGCGGGGATTCGGTGTGAATTGGACTCTAAAATGGGGCATTTGAAATCGAAATCCCCCGCCCTTGTACCAATTCAATCTGGAAGCCGGACGGTACCCTATGCGTGTATGGCGAAAGTTGCTTGGATTAACGGTCAGATTGTGCCCCTAGAGGAGGCGAAAGTCAGTGCCATCGATCACGCTCACTTATACGGCGATGGACTTTTTGAGGGGATTCGCTTTTACGATCGAAAAGTGTTTCGGCTTGATGACCATTTGGATCGGCTGTATCACGGCATTACTTACCTTGGTTTTGAGATGCATATTCCGCAATCTGAGCTGCGCCAAATTGTGCTCGATACTTGCCGAGCGTCTGACGAGGAGAATGGCTACATTCGTCTGAACGTAACCCGCGGAACCGGTCTCGGGCTGGACCCACGAAATATTGATCGCACTCCAGCGGTGGTAGTAATTGTCTCTACGCTTTCCTTATATCCACCCGAATTGTATGAACGAGGGTTGGATGTCATTACCAGCAGCTACCGAATGTCGCCGTCGGATGCGCTGGATCCTCGGCTGAAATGCATTGGTGGATACGCCAGCAACATCATGGCCAAAATGGAGGGGTACAAGGTCGGTGCGCACGAATCCCTGAAACTCAATCACCAGGGACAGGTTGCCGAATGCACCGGCGACAACGTTTTTATTATTCAGAATAACGTCGTCAAGACGCCGCACCCATCCGTGGGATTGCTGAAAGGCATCACCCGAGACGTGGCTTTGCGGTTATCGGAAGAACTTGGCTACAAGACCGAGGAAACGTTCTTAACTGTGTTCGACTTCTTCACCGCTCAAGAAGCTTTCGTTACGGGTACAGCCGCTGAGATTGCACCGATGGTGAAACTTGATGGCAGACCGATTGGAACCGGCAAGCCGGGCCTGATCACGCTCCGGCTCATGGCCCGTTTCCGAGAAGAAACCGTCACCGGAGTCCCGTACGCGTAGAAACGGGCGTCTGGAAATCGAAGTCACTTCGGCGGCAGAAAATTTGCCGCCGCTCTGGTCTACGGTTAGCAACCGCGGAGATTTGACAGAATGTCAATCTTTAACCGAGTTGCTTCGAAGACCACGACAACGCGACACCTCGTGTCCATTTTGTGGCACTTCGGAGGACCAAATTTTGGAATCCGAATTGGTTGGGTGTCCACTGTGTTACGTAGCGTTACCCGAAGCGATTTTTCGGGTCAAATAGGGAAAGCGAGCATATCGATGAAATTTAAGGGATTTGGAGCGATCGTTCTGACCGCACTGGTAGCGGTGTTGGTGGGTTGCGGCGGTGGAGGAGGCGGCGAGTCGACCACGGCGTACCCCCAAATAAGGGCGGTAAACGTGTCGCCAGACTCTGGTTCGGTTGACTT
>CANFJD010000157.1 GCA_947447315.1 Fimbriimonadaceae bacterium | reverse complement strand
GGCTTCCTTGATGGCGGCCTGAGCCTGCTTCTTGGTGCCGACGAAGAGGACGGATCCGCCGTTCTCGACGTTCTTGTAGATGTAGTTGAGCGCGTCTTGGAACAGCTTAATCGTCTGGTGAAGATCGATAATGTAAATTCCGTTTCGGGCGCCGTAGATGAATCGCTTCATCTTCGGGTTCCAGCGTCGAGTTTGGTGGCCAAAATGCACACCAGACTCGAGCAATTCTTTCATGCTGAGTTCTGCCATATGTCTTCCAGGTTGCTTCTTCCGAATTGACCGTTCACGCGTCGAACAACCGGCGAGGTTCAAAAAGAACCGGCACCGGACCTAGAGGACGCAGCCAATCCGTGCTTGATGCCCCCAGAGTATACCGTCGCCTCGTGCTTCGTCCGGTACGAAAAAACCTCTGCTCGCGATACCACGGGCAGAGGTTTTGGGAGAGGGAGCGATCAGCCCAGTTTGCGAACAGCGTCAACGACGTTCTGTTCGCTGGGGATGCACTCGAGTTCGAGAACGCGGCTATAGGGCATCGGAGCGTTGAGGCCACCGACGCGGCCGACGGGGGCGTCTAGGTAATCGAAGCAGTCCTCGCCGATACGGGCGGCGATTTCGGCGCCGAAGCCACCGCTTCGCCAGTCTTCGTACACCACCACGGCACGGTTAGTCTTCTTTACCGACGCGTAGATGGTTTCCGTATCCAGCGGCAGCAGGCTGCGGACGTCTACGACTTCCGCACTAATGCCGTCTTTCTCCAGCAATTCGGCGGCGAGGAGGTTGATCTGCGTCATGCGGCTGTAGCCGACGAGCGAAACATCCTTCCCTTCGCGCAAAATCTGCGCCTTGCCGAACGGGACGCGGTAATCCGGATCGCCGTCGGTGGCGGTGCCCTTCATGGCGTAGAGGCCGGGGTTCTCGTAGAAAATAACAGGATTGTCGTCGTAGATGGCCGTCTTCATCATGCCGTAGACGTCATCCACGGTCGCCGGAGCGACGACCTTTAGGCCGGGAACGTGGGCATACCAACCTTCCATGCTGTGGCTGTGCTGGGCCGAGAGCTGCTTAGCGGCCCCGCCGGGACCACGGAAAACGATCGGGCACTTGACCACGCCGTTACTCATGTAGTGAATCTTAGCGGTATGGTTGATGATCTGGTCCAGCGCGAGGATGCTGAAGCTCATGGTCATGAACTCCACAATCGGCCGCAAACCGGTCATGGCGGCACCGGTAGCGATACCCGCGAAACCGGCTTCGGTGATCGGCGAGTCTACAACTCGGCCCGAGCCGAATTTGGGAAAAAGGCCACGGGTGACCTTAAAGGTGCCTTCGTAACGACCGATATCTTCGCCGATGATGAAAACGTCCGGATTGCGCTCCATTTCCTCAGAAATGGACTTATGCAGCGCTTCGCGGTAGGTCAGTTCGATGGTCCCCATTCACCGAGAGAATACCTTGCCGGGATATCAGTCAGGTTCCGCAAGTTAACTGACAGCTTTATGGCCAATTCTTGATAAGATTACTACCAGGAAATATCTGATGAAACGATTTTCGCGGCAACTTCCCCTCGCAGTTTTGGCAGCCCTGATTTCTCATTTCCTGATTCAAGCGACCTTCGCGGCAACGATTGGGGGAACGGGACAGCTCACCGATCTTCGTTACGTGACGGTAGTTTCCGCGATTTTTGGCTCCATCGCGTTCGGGCTGGTACAGATGAAGCGACCGTTTTCTATCGGATTAACGTTAGGCTCGGTACTGTTCTTATTCGTACAGATTTTGAGATTCCGTCTTGCTGATGGACTTAGTGTCCAGTCGATTTGCAGCGACCTGTTGTTCGACTTCGGATATTTCGTGTTGCCGAGTGCGCTTATGGTCGGTTACCAGAGATGGGCGTTGAGATCGGATATGTCCGTTTCTTAGTTGGACTGCTCGAAGACATATTAAGCTTGTGACTTCTGAAACATTATCGCGAGATTCGTTGTAGCCCGAGGCACCTGCCGAGGGTCTGGTACAGATTTTTCTAAAGGAATCGAAATGCTTCCCTATGGCTGCGAGATCAGATTCACTTCTGTGGCACCGAATTTGATATCAACTGGTGACGGTCGGCGGTTGCCTCAGGCTGCAACTGAAACAACGATAATGTCGGCAAATGTCGACTGACGCGTTCACTCGAAATCGCCCTCAAAATAGAACGGATATTCGGCGGATGAGGTGCTGAGTCCGGCACGGACGGGATTCAGCCGAATGTATTCGGTTGTGTCGGGCCATTCGTCCGTTCGGATCACACGATCATACGCTTCCTCCTGAAATACTTTTCGGGTTCCGGTCTGCCGAGAGAAGAAGCTCTTCCAAGACTGAATGATCGTGTTAAGTGCTGGAAGTTGCCCGTCAGCTTGGGCGATGGGGCGAATAATGACGTGTAAGTGGTCGGGCATTACGACTCCAACGTAAAGCCAATAGCGATTTAAGTCCGCCCCGTTTTTGATTATTTGGATCAGAATCGTGCGATCTTCGGGCGTTAAGTAGCGTCTGGCAGTGAGAGTCACAAAATATGCCCTGCCTCCATTTTCAAGATGGGGAAGCGATTTTCGTGTCAGACGCTGTTCCTCGAATCGTATCGGCTTATCCACGACTCATCGGTTTTTACCTAACCGAGTGCACACGTTTGAAAACCCGTCACGTGAGTTGGAGGATTATCCGTAGCAGTTGCGAAGGGCTCCGAGTTTCTGCATTCCCGTAATACGTGCCTATGTGACCAACCGACGGTTGATCGTGACCTTTCTTTCCCTCGGCAGGTGCCTCGGGCTACAAATCCGTACTTTTGAGAGGCGGGCTTGCCGCCTCTTTATCAGTGTCCTCTTTCTACCGACATATCGGTGTAGATGTTGTCGTAAACCTCGTCCGGATCCGGGTGCGGAGCGGCGTCGGCTTCGGCATAAATGGCTTCCACTCGCTCGTTCTCTTCAGAATCGATTGCTTCGAGGACTTCCTCGGTGCGGATTCCGTTGGAGACTAGGTAATTCTTGAGGCGACCGATCGGATCGCGCTCCCACGCCTTGGCTTCCTCTTCCTTGGTTCGGTAGAGCTGACGGTCGTTATCCGCCGCGCCGTGACCAGAGTAGCGGTAGGTCATGACTTCCACCCAGTACGGCTTCTGATTCTCGCGGACCCAGTCGATAATGCGAGCCGCATCCTTTCGCATCTGGAGAGCATCCATTCCGTCGATGCGCTCGCTCTTGATGTCGAACGGAATGCCGCGCTTCCAGAGCTCGGGGTCAGCCGCGTGATACTCCAACCGCGTGCCCATCGCGAACTCGTTGTTCTCGACGATGAAGATGCAGGGGAGATCCCAAAGACCGCTCATGTTGAGAGTCTCAAACACGACGCCCTGGTTAGCGGCGCCGTCGCCCATGAAATTGAGGGTGATTCGGTCTTCGCCGCGGTACTTACTGGCAAAGGCGAGCCCAGCGCCAAGCGGGATGTGTCCACCCACGATGCCCCAGCCGCCGAAGAAGCCGTTATCCGGATCGAAGATGTGCATAGAGCCGCCCTTTCCACCGGCGGTTCCCGTTTTACGACCCATCAGCTCCGCCATGATCGCAACCGGATCGGTGCCCATCAGAATCGCGTGGGCGTGGTCGCGGTAGGCCGTGATGACGTAGTCAAAACTCTTGCCGTCCGGAATGCTCTCCGGGTACTTGGGATTTCGAATGCTATGCAGGAACCCAATGGCAAGTGCTTCCATGCCAATGTAGGTGTGCATATAGCCGCCGATCTTTCCTTGCCGGTAGGCAAAGTTGCACTTTTCTTCAAAGTGCCGGATGAATACCATCTCGCGGTAGTACTGTTCCAGTTCGGCTGGCGTAAAGGTCAGTTCCGGGGTCGGTGCGTTTTCGGTTTTACTTTCGGTTTTTTGGGCCACTCAAATCTCTCCGAACGGGCGACGTTGACTCCGCCTAGAGGATAATACCGCCTCACCGAAAATTCGTTAGCAAGAGCGGGGTGGCAAAATAGATTCCATGAAGTGGGGCATCGATCTGGGCGGGACAAAAATATCGGGAATCGTGTTCGAAACTGACCCGCGTCAGCCAATCGCCTACGCCAAGGCGGATACCGAACAGGCCGGTGGCTACGACCATATCTTGAGCCAGATTGAAGGAGTCCTACGCGAACTGCAGCAGAAATCGGGACTGGATTTGCCCGCTCACATCGGAATCGGGCATCCCGGCACGACCGATCCGGCGACGGGCGGAATCAAGAACTCCAACACGCAGCCGCTCCTCGGGCGTCCCCTGGTGACCGATCTCAGCGCGAAACTCGGCACGAAATTTGTCGGCGCAAATGACGCCAACTGCTTCGCCCTCGCCGAAGCGATGCACGGAGCCGCCAAGGGCTACGCCACCGTTTTCGGAATCATCATGGGCACCGGTGTCGGCGGCGGCGTGGTGATCGACGGTCGCGTACTCAGCGGCGCCCACGGCATCGCCGGCGAATGGGGACATTCGGTGCTGGAGCCGGGTGGGCACTTGGCGTATTCGGGGCATCGCGGAGTTGTGGAATCGGTGCTAGCCGGGCCGTCTTTGGAGCGGTTTTACGAAGAATGCACCGGCAAACACCAGGGCTTGCGGGACATTATTCAGCGGAAGACGGACCTGGCGGCGATTCGGACCGTCGACCGGTTGGTCGAGATGTTTGGTCGTGCGGTGGCGCCGGTGGTGAATCTGCTCGATCCTGACGCGATCGTGATCGGCGGCGGAGTTTCGAACGTGGACGACCTCTACGAACGCGGCCCGTCCGAGGTCGCCAAGTGGGTGTTCAACTACGAGTTCCGGACCCCGATCCTGCGGGCCCAACTGGGGGCGGATGCGGGAGTGTTTGGCGCGGCGATGCTGGCATAAGTTCTAGCCCCCGGTACACTGACCATCAAGTGAGAACCGCGGACTGGATCCGGCGTTTGCCCGACAATCCCGAACTCGAATTCCTGAATCCAGAGCACCCGGCAGATCGCCAACTCTGGCGTTCGGTTGCGCCCGAGGCTCGGCCCATTCTGTTTGCGGCGCAGTACTTGCGGCATCCCAAGAAGTCGCTCATCATCACCGCCAGCTACGAGCGCGCCCTGCACTGGCAGGCAAAGCTCCAGCTTTGCGGCGTGAGTCCCGGCTTCATTTTTCAGTTGCCGAGCGGCACCGGCTCGCTATTCGAAGACTCCGCCCCCGAGCACATCTCGCTGTCCGACCGCCTCGGCTCGCTCCGCGCCCTGGTGGAAGATCAGCCCAACATCGTCTTAGCGTCGCCAAGCAGTGCCCTGGAACGGACGCTGCCGCGAGACGTTTTGCTCAGCAGCTTTTTAGAGCTGCGCGTCGGCGACGAAATCGATCTGATGCAGTTCACAGACCGGTTAGCGGGCGGGGGCTACGAGCGGACGGAACCGGTGCGGATTCCCGGCCAGTTCAGTCTTCGTGGCGGGATTCTGGATATCTTCCCGACCGGCAAGGATCTGCCGATTCGGGTGGAGCTGTTCGGAGACGCGGTCGAAAGCCTTCGGCAATTCGACCCCAACACCCAACGATCGGTGGGCGAGATTCCGGTACTGAACCTGTCGCCATCACGCGAGACGCTTTATTACGGCCTCGAAGAAGGCATCGGTCAGTATCTCCAACAGACCGCCGCCCGCGAGGCGACTATGCTGGACGAGGAATCGGCGGCGCGGCTAGAAGAGCTACTTTCGGTAGATGCCGATGCCCTGGATCGACGAATTTACTTCGACCGAATGGATCTTTACCGGCCATTCTTACATCCCGATTCGGGCTGCGCGGCGGATTTGCTATCCGAAAATGACCAGTTGGTTTTGGACGAGCCGCTGGAACTGGAGGCCATCGCCAATCGGACCGAAGAAGAAATTGCCCAGGCGCTGGATGCGCGGGCGCGGCGCGGCGAGATATTGCGGACTCCCGCCAGCGACTTCATTGTCGGCATCGAACGGTTGGGCGAGCAGCCGCACCTGATTGCGATGACGGGAATGGGAGCATTCCCGTCGTGGGCCGGTCAGGGCCACGAGATTGAGGTCCAGGCGATGTCCCTGGATTCTTACCGGGGTCGCGTGGATGCCCTGGCGTCATCCCTTCGGAACTACCTGAAGGACGGCGTGGAGGTGATCTTCACCACCGATCAGCCGCATCGTGCCAAGACCGTACTCAATCAGGCCGAGATTTTCCCGCTGGATTTGCCGGACGACGGTCCCGACGCGCGCGCATTCCTCGCCCAAGGAAACGTCGGTGGCGGTTTTGTGATGCCCGGAGCGAAGGTGGCGTTTGTTACCGATGCCGAGCTCTTCGGCGTGGCTCGACTAAAGCTGCCCCAGAAGCGATTCATGGAAGGCTCGCCGGTGGCCACGGTGCTGGATCTTCGTCCCGGCGATTACGTGGTGCACGTGAACTTTGGCATCGGCGTTTTTCGTGGTCTCACCAAGAAGACCATCGAAGGGGTGGAGAAAGAGTTTCTCTACATCGAATACCAGGCCCCGGACAAGCTATTCGTCCCCGCCGACCAGCTCGATCGCATCCAGAAGTATCT
>CANFJD010000156.1 GCA_947447315.1 Fimbriimonadaceae bacterium | reverse complement strand
TCGCCTCGCACTACACGCCGCTCATCGGCCCCTACGACTCGGCAGATCCGGACGTGCTGGAATGCCAAACCTTACAGATGAAAATCGCCGGCATCGACGGCGTGATCATCGACTGGTACGGCCGAGAAGACGTGTACGACTACGCGATGGTCCATCGGAATACGCTCCGCTTGATTGACGCGGTGACCAAAGCGGGCCTCAAGTTCGCCATCTGTTACGAGGATCAAACCCTCCCCAACCTGGTCAAATTCGGAAAAGTAAAGGCGGGCGAGGAACTTGACTACGGGCAAAAGCTGCTGGCGTGGTGTGCGCAAGGGTGGTTCAAGGCACCCAACTACGTGCGGATAGACGGCAAACCCATGTTCCTCGTCTTCGGTCCGCAGTTCTACAAACCAGCCGATTGGAAGTCAATCGTGGGGAAAACCCATGTCACGACGTTCGGCGTGATGGGCGATCACGAAGGAATGACCGGCGGCTTCGGCTGGCCAACCCCCAATGCCACAGAAGCGGAAAGCGAACGGGAAATCACCGGCTTCTACGATCGTAGCAAGGTGTGGAAGTCATTCGTAGGCGTCGCCTACCCGCGCTTCCACGACATCTACGCCGAGGCGGGAGTGGGGAAGTCATACGGCAAAATCCCGGACGCCGACGGCGCCACATTCCGAACGACACTAGCTATGGCACGTGATCGGAAATCACCCGTCATCCAGTTGGCAACTTGGAATGATTACGGGGAAGGGACGGTGATAGAACCCACGACGGAGTACGGTTACCGCGATCTTGAGGTAGTCAGTCGCGGTGGAAGCGGGCAGCAAAGGGTAGAGATCGCGAAGGCATTGCGGCTTCCGGAAAAGCTGTTGCGGCTTCGGCGAACTGGGGCACCGGAGACCATAACCCTTCCGATTGGAAAAGCGATCCGGGATGGCCAGTACGATCGAGCGCAGAAGTTATTGGCGGCGGCGGCGAAATAAGGGCAGTAATCCCGCGAAAGTGATAACGACCATCGAGTACGGCTCTGGAACGTATTGGACAAAACCATCCTTAGCCGGAAGGTACTTCGATGAGAAGATCAGGTTAGATGCAGCATTTGGAATGGGTAACGCGGCCGCTTGCATCGGTTCGCTTGCTGCGATCGAATAAAGTGCCGGGACGTCCACAGATGCCTCAAAAAACGATTGAACCATGCGGTCTGCGGAGGCCTTTGACATCCGAGCGTGCGGTGCGGCGACCACCGGAAGTGATGCTGGGATCGTAATGTAGATGCCGTGGGCAGGCATAACGGTGGTGAAGGTGAGAAGTGCAGCAGTAATCTTAAGCGAACTCATAGAGGTCCAGCTTGTCTCTGCCTAGGTTGACCGCCCTCGGTCAAGTGCAGAGCCAAGAAATAACAACGCCCTAGTTCCACCATGAACCAGGAGCAAAATGCCAAGTCAGTTCGATCCCTCGTAGCAGGTTGAACACTTGTCTCAACCAGCACGGAATCTCGGGTCGGGGATTGGGTGGGGTCGGACCCACGACAACCAGAACGTTACTCTCCCAAATAGCCCGATTGATATCTCAATCGGAGCAAGATCACTGTACAACAACTCCGTTCGATGTGTCCCTCAATCGTGGAAATTGTCACCTTTTCGTTTGTCCACATTTACGTTACACGGAAATACGGGGCAGAGCCTCGGCGATCACCATCTCCGCCGTGCAGCCGAAAGCTGCCGCTAGTCGCTGCGGTTGCAGAATCTCGTCCCGTGCGCCATCGTCGATCACGCGTCCTGACTGCATCAATATCACCCGTTGATAGATATCCGTGATCTCAGAAAAATGATGGGTAACAAGGACTAATCCTTCTACGACCTCCGGAAGGAGAGCAAGATCACTAACCAGATGGTGACGCGCCACAAAATCCAGACCATTCGTCGGCTCGTCAAGAAGGAGAACCTTTGGTCGATTCATCAGCGCTCGGGCGATGAGAACGCGTTGGGTCTCTCCCGCACTGAGCGTTGAATAGGAACGGTTTGCCAGGTGACCAATCTGAAGGCGATCGAGTTGTGATTCGGCTGCTTCTACCAGGCTCGCCGGAATATCGTCATATTCGGTTACGCCGATGGTGCCGAGGGCACCGGTTAATACCATTGATCTGACCGTGAAATCCGCTGGCAGGTGAGCTGGGTTGATCGGCTGCACGACCGAGATTTGGCGACGGAGTTCAGTTTGGCCCCAGCGAGTTTTCCCCCACCACCGCACTTGACCACCATTCGCCAGCTGATGAATCTCGCGCGTCATCAGGCGGATCAGGGTGGACTTTCCGCAACCGTTCGGGCCAACGATAGCCAGTGGCTGCCCAGCGAATATGCCGAGTGAAACATGATCCAGGATCAAGTTCCCATCGCGGCGAACCGATGCCCGATCGATTTCGATAATCGGTTGAGAACCCACAGACCTACTCTAAATCCAACGCGAACATAACGTAGTCAGTGTCCAAAAACGCGTCGGGAGCCATTTCGCGCAGCTGTCCACGGTGATAGGTTCCGTGGTTGATCACATGCATCAGGATCTCGCCAAAGGGACACTCATGCGGCACGCCAGCGAGGTTACGATAGTGAATCACCTCGGTGAGATCACGGTTTGGCAAGATTGATTTCCACGCTGCGTGGTTGCTGTCTATCTGATCCGAGAAGGCTTCTGGCAGACTGAAATCTGGATCGGCGACACGGCGAAACCAGATGGCTTGCGCGTTTAGAATGTGGCTGAAGATGGGCCGTAGGGCATCGTTCGATTCGACAATTGGCAACCACCGCTGGTTGGCCCACCGGTCGTAATCTAACAGTCGATCGAACGATGGACCCATAGTTGATTGACCTTACTTTGCGTTAATGAATGGCATCATGCCGCGTAGCTTCTTACCAACCGTTTCCAACTCGCTGTTTTGGCCATCGGCACGATACTGGTTCATCCGTGGGTAGCCGCTTTCGCTTTCGGCGATCCATTCTCGGGCAAACGTTCCGTCCTGAATGTCGGTCAAAACCTTCTTCATCGCGGCACGGGTTTCGTCGGTAATGATCTTGGGTCCGGTGATGTAGTCACCCCATTCCGCGGTTTCGCTGATGGAGTAGCGCATGTAGCTGAGGCCGCCCTCATAGAGAAGGTCTACGATGAGCTTCGTTTCGTGGAGACACTCGAAGTAAGCCGCTTCGGGCTGGTAACCGGCCTCAACAAGGGTGTCAAACCCAGCTTTGATCAGAGCAGAAAGGCCACCGCAAAGCACCACCTGCTCGCCAAAGAGGTCGGTCTCGGTCTCTTCTTTGAACGTGGTTTCCAAGATGCCAGCCTTGGCGCTGCCAATTCCCCAGGCGTAGCTCAACGCAATATCCTTCGCGTCACCAGTTGCATCTTGGGCGACGGCAACCAGAGCGGGCATCCCGGCGCCACCGACGTATTCGGCACGCAGGCGGTGACCTGGGCCCTTGGGTGCGACCATGGCAACATTGACGTCGGTCGGAGGCTCAATAAGTTTGAAATGGATATTGAGACCATGCGCAAATAGAAGAGTCTGACCAGCGCGGAGGTAGGGCTGGACTCCTTCCGCATAAATTTTCCTCATTGGCACGTCGGGAACCGTGAACATGACAACATCGGCCCACTGCGTGAGTTCAGCGACGGTTAACACTTCCAGCCCAGCTTCTTCCGCCTTCGTCTTAGATTTGGATCCCTCGTAGAGGCCAACCTTTACTTCGACGCCAGAGTCCTTAAGGTTCAACGCATGGGCATGGCCCTGGGATCCGTATCCGATAATGCCGACGCGCCGCGACTTGATGAGTTCGGGGTTGACGTCTTTGGTGTAGTAAATGGTAGCCATGAGCGGAAAATTGGGCGTGAAAAGGTACTTTCGCGCACCAACTAGTTTACGTTAATTGGCGCAGAACGGTTAGGCAGGGATGACGGGAAGTTCCGCGTTTGGCCAGACATCTAAATCCAGTGAGTCGCGCTCGCCTCGAGCGAGTCGGGTTACCGCGGCAAGGCCGATCATTGCCGCGTTATCGGTACAAAGGGTGAGCGGCGGTGTCATGAACGCCACTCCAAGTCGGGCACAACCCTCTGCCAGACGGTTCCGAAGTGCCTCATTAGCGGCAACCCCGCCGACGAGAGAGAGTGCCGGGTAACCCAGTTCTTCAACGGCGGCAAGCGCTTTTTGGGACAAAGATCGAACGATTGTTTCTTGCAGCGATGCCGCGGCGTCGGCTACGTTAAGCGTTGGAGTGGTATCTACCAGCCGATTGACGGCGGTTTTGAGTCCGCTGAAGCTAAATTCATAAGCAGATTTGCGTAGACCCTCTGGTAGGGAATATGCGTTAGGGTTGCCGGATCGGGCGGCATTCTGGATGGCAAGTCCGCCCGGATATCCGAGCCCCAAGAGTCGAGCGCCTTTGTCGAAAGCCTCTCCAGCAGCGTCGTCACGGGTTTCACCAAGAATTTCGTAATCACCTAGTGCGCGGACAGCGACGAGTTCTGTGTGTCCACCCGAGACAATCAACGACAGGTGCGGGAAAAGGATCTCTCCCGCGTTGGCGAGGATGGAAAGCAGGTGTCCTTCTAGGTGGTGGATTCCGATGAGGGGTATTTTTTGAGCATGGGCGATTGCTTTGCCGGCGGTAACTCCCACACTTAGTGCGCCGACCAGACCGGGCCGATTTGTGACAGCGACGGCGGCTAGATCGGCGTAAGTGATTCCAGCCGTTTGGACTGCGCTGCGAACTACCGGGATGATCGCTTCAACATGGGCGCGTGCAGCCGCTTCGGGGACAACGCCGCCCCACTTTGCGTGCATTTCGGCCTGGCTCGCGATGATGTTGCTCAGAACACGGCGACCGATGACCACGGCTGCGGCCGTCTCGTCACAGCTCGATTCGATCGCAAGAACTGGCGATTGGTTCATGCCGCCAAATCGTAATTCCACATCACCAGGGCGTCTTCGCGGTTATCGGGGTAGTAGGCTCGGCGGGTTGCAATGGTACGGTAACCGAGCGACTCGTATAGTTTGACGGCGGCTTCATTGCCGGCACGAACTTCCAGCGTGGAGCAAGTTGCCCCCTGTTTTTGTGCGCGGGTGAGAAGCTCGTTCATTAGCTTTCTCGCTAGCCCCTGGCGCCGATTTTCTGGGCGGATGGCGATGGTTGTGATGTGGGCCTCATCGACGACAATCCAAACACCGCCATATCCGGCGATTTCTCCATCCACACGGACCACGAGAAAAATCCCGTGGGGGTGGTCCAATTCGTTGACAAACGCCTGCTCACTCCAGGGAGCGGTGTTCGCATCCCTTTCGATTTCTAAAATAGCCGGGATTGCATCGGACGATAAGGCTTCCAGACGTACGATGGCCATGACTCTTTAACCACCAAGGTATGCAGCTTTGACCTTGGGGTCGTTACGCAATTCCTGACCGGTGCCTTCCAAAACGATTTTCCCGGTCTCAAGTACATACGCTCGGTGAGCAATTTCCAGGGCCCGGTTGGCGTTCTGCTCCACGATGAGCACGGTGACTCCATCAGCGTTTAGGTCGAGAACGATACGGAAGATTTCTGCCACCAACAGCGGGGCCAGGCCCAGCGAAGGTTCATCTAGCAGGAGCAATTTAGGGCGCGTCATGAGTGCCCGACCAATTGCCAGCATCTGCTGTTCGCCGCCGCTCATGGTGCCGCTGTTTTGCTTAAAGCGCTCTCGCAGGCGGGGGAAGCGATCCAAAACGGCTTCCAGGTCGCTCTCAATCTGTGCGTCTTTCCGAATGTAGGCTCCGAGCTGGAGGTTTTCGTGCACCGTCATGTTGGTGAAGATTCGGCGGCCCTCGGGTGACTGGGCGATGCCACGTTGCACGATTTCGTGCGCCGGAACCTTCGTGATATCTTCGCCCTTGAACTCGATCGCACCTTGGCGCGGACGGATCATGCCGCTAATCGTGCGAAGGAGAGTGCTTTTACCGGCGCCATTGGACCCGATGATGGCTACGATTTCGCCCTCTGCCACGTTAATGTTCACTTGGTCGAGAGCTTGAATCGCGCCGTAGTAGACGTCGAGTCCGCGGATTTGCAGCATGGGTCGAGAAAGGTGATACCCGTTATGGAAGCCTTGCGGTAATTTTGGAGGATGTTGAACCTACATACTTTGCACGCGGAGGTGGCGAATATGGATGAAGCGGTCACATTTTATGAAGATTTTCTGGGAGTCACGTTTGCCGTCAAGACGCCGCATTGGAGTCAATTTCACGTTGGCGACATAACGATCGGACTCCACCCGCGCTATAGTGCCGAAGCGACCAAGGGCGGGTGGGTACTCGGATTCACGGTGAATTCGATTGAAGAATGGATCGCAAAGCTCGATGATGCGAAAGTTGGTCATTCCGAGATTGACACTTTGCACGATGGAACCCAGATGGTCAGCTTCGCCGATCCCGATGGAATTCGCTGGCAAGCCATTCAACCTCGGTGAACGACATCCAAGAAAATAGGATTGTCGCGGATGAAGAAGCCATGCTAGCTCTTGGAGAAGAGCTGGCGGCGGGATTGCTGGCGGGTGACCTGGTGACTTTAGATGGGCCGCTCGGAGCGGGAAAGACCACCATTGTGAGAGGAATTTTGCGTGGTATTGGCTACCACGGGCCGGTGCGGTCCCCCACGTTCACGCTGATCCAACTGTACGACACCCAGCCGCCGGTCTTGCATACCGACCTTTATCGCCTGAAATCGGCCGCCGGACTCGGATTGGAAGAG
>CANFJD010000155.1 GCA_947447315.1 Fimbriimonadaceae bacterium | reverse complement strand
TGAATTCCACACCCTGAATGCCGCTCTCAATCATGCGTTCTACGGCGTTGCTTCCGCCGCCGCCGACCCCGATAACCTTGATGACCGCGTTTTGATTTTCCACTGTATCCGTCTTCTCCCGATTCATCAGCCGACTTGTCGTAAAAATGACGGCTGAATCGTTTCATTCTATTGCTTGCGGGGTTTAAATTGCCCGCTTTCCAGAAATTCTTGCGACGAATTGGCGATGTGTTTCGTCTTGGGCTGGCTGTGCATGTCGCGGCATAGTGACCTGGCATCTCTTTGCGATGCCAGGTTTTCGGATTTGATCCTACGGATCACGAGAGTGATCCCTAACTATTTGATCTGATCCCTTCGGGATCGTTGAGGATATTCGACCAGGCTCAATATGCCTCGGTGGGCCCAGTCATCCATACGGGGCTTGGATTTCAATGTGGCGTCGGTTGTGGATATCCCTTCCACTAGGACAGAACCCAGCCCTGCCTACTTGCCCAACCCGGTATTTGAGCGGGGGTAGAACTGCGATTGTGCAACGGAGCATCCAGTTTTGCGGAGCCGCCGGGACAGTTACCGGATCATGCCACCTGATCGAATTCAATGGGAAGAAGATTCTGGTTGATTGCGGAATTTTTCAGGGCAATCGGCACCTTCGAGACGAAAACTACGAACCATTTCCATTTGATCCGTCTGAAATTGATCTAGTGGTGGTTACCCACGCCCATCAGGACCACATAGGGCGATTGCCTAAGTTGGTGAGGGACGGCTATTCGGGTGAGTTTTTAGCGACAAAGGCGACGATCGGTATTGCACGAATTGCGCTGCCAGACTCGGGTCGGATTCAGGAAGAAGATGCGCGGCGGGCGCGGAAACACGGTTCCCGGCATGCCGATCCTCAACCGCTGTTCACCGAAGCAGATGCATACGAGACTCTGAAACACTTTCAACCGGTGGCTTATGACACTAACCAAGCACTGCCGGGCGGCGCCAATCTGCGATTCTTGACCGCGGGACATATTTTGGGTTCGGCCTACGCGGAAATCACATTTCCGGATGGAGATCGGATTTTGATGGGCGGAGACTTGGGGCGATTCAATACGCCGATTTTGCGGGATCCGGCCTATGTAGATTCGACGGAGTTTTTGGTTATTGAATCCACCTATGGGGATCGTCTGCACGAAAAGGAAGATCCCGAAGCACAGATTGGGAGGATCATTAACGAAACAGCCACGCAGGGTGGGGTGGTCATTATTCCGAGTTTTGCAATTGGCCGAACGCAGGAGTTGCTGTATTACATTTCCCGGCTTCAAGATAGGGGCGCATTGCCCCGGATTCCCATTTTTGTGGATTCGCCGATGGCGATGTCGGTGAGCGATGTGTACGCACGCAATCCCGATGAGTTTGACGAGGAAGCGAAGGTAGCGGAAGATTTACATCAATCGCTAACAGAGCCGGATGGGATCCAATACGTGCGCGACAAGGAGATGTCAAAAGCGATCAACAAGCAACCGGGGCCGTTTGTGGTGATTGCCGGGAGCGGAATGTGCAACGGTGGTCGTGTTCAACACCATTTGCTCCATCGCCTATCGGACCCAAAGAACACCGTTCTGTTTACGGGGTACCAGGCCGAGGACACACTGGGACGACGAATTTTGGATCACGAGCCGTTGGTATCGATTTTTGGAGAAGAAGTGAGAGTTGCAGCAAGGATTGAGCGGGCCAATGCATTAAGCGCGCACGCGGACCAGGGCGAGATTCTGGATTGGTTGAGGCACTTCAAAACTCCCCCGAAAACAACCTTTATCGTTCATGGAGAGCCGAAGGCACAACTGGCATTGCAAGCAAAGATTCGGGCAGAACTGGGTTGGAATACGATCATTCCCGCAATGGCAGAACGATTTGTTTTGCCGTAACGGGATACCATGAATCGGATGAAGGTTCTGGTGGTAGGCAGTGGCGGTCGCGAGCATGCATTGGCATGGAAACTGGCGCAAGAAGCGGAAGTGTTTGCCATTCCGGGAAATCCCGGCATCGCTCAAGTGGCGACCATTATCGCCGGCGCGACCGTTTCTGCCAGATCAATTTCGGAAGCGGTCCAAAATCACGGAATCGAACTGATAGTGGTGGGGCCGGAAGACCCGTTGGTTGCCGGACTAGGCAATGAACTCAGGGCCAACGGGATCGCGGTGTACGGTCCTGACTCCGCGGGAGCGCAATTGGAGGCTTCCAAGGCTTTCAGTAAAGAGATGATGGCCGCGGCGGGAATTCCAACCGCGGGTTTCCGTACTTTTCATCACGCTATGGAGGCGGAGCAGTACGTTCGCGAGCGGTACGCGGATGGGCACAGCGTGGCCGTGAAAGCCAGTGGAAATGCGCTTGGAAAAGGCGTGGTGGTTTCGGACGACGTGAGTGAGGCGGTTGAAGCCGTGCACAGCATGATGGTGCGGAAAGATTTTGGCGATGCGGGGAGCACGGTGGTCATCGAGGATCGACTGCGGGGACGCGAATTTAGTCTCCTTACCATCGTCGGGGACCAAAACTTCGTGAGCCTGCCGGTGTCGCAAGATCATAAGCGGGCTTTTGATGGGGATCAGGGCCCGAATACCGGGGGAATGGGGACGTATTCACCATGCGACTGGGTAACGGAGGCGATGGTTGCCGAAGTGGAGGCTCATGTGGTGCATCCCTTGCTGCTGGAGCTGAAACGGCGGCACATTTCGTACCGGGGGACGCTGTTCACTGGCGTCATGATGCATCACGACCGCCCCTACTGCTTGGAATTTAACGTTCGGTTTGGTGATCCAGAGACACAGACCGTGATGCGACGTTTAGGCAAGGGATTTTTGGATGCTTTGTATCAGGCGGCGACGGGCGGCATCGTTGAGCCGGTGGAAGTACTGCCACATGCCGCCGTGACGGTAGTGATGGCCAGCCACGGATATCCGGGTAATTACGTGAAGGGTCTGCCGATTCAGATTGGGGCATTACCGAGCGGAGTGGAGTTATTCCACGCCGGAACCGCATTGGATGGGAATGGGCAGTTGGTAACCGCGGGAGGTCGAGTGCTAGGGGTAGGCGCGACGGGAGGCACGGTGGCGGAAGCGCGACAATTAGCTTACTCAGCGGCAAAGTTGGTGGAGTTCCCAGGGGGATTTTGCCGTACCGATATTGCTTCGCACAACTGATCCACCGACGCGTGAAGATGCATCAAAAAAGGGGCAGCCTGGAAAATTCCGACCGCCCCACTCTCCTTCCGGTGCCAAAATAGCCCGATCAAATGCCGAGCTTGTATACCTAGACTATGGTCGCTCGGAATTGTTCCAACGTTTTTTAATTCCCGCAAAAATACTAGGTTTCCCCGTGCCGAATGCCATCCCGGTACTCTTATAGGGATGATTGACCGCTACACCACGCCTGCCATGACCGCCATTTGGAGCCGCCAAGCGCGGTACGAGCGGTGGAAAGATGTGGAGGTAGCGATCTGTGAAGCGCACGCCCAGGCTGGCGTCATTCCTGGCAGCGATTTGGCCGAAATTCAGGGCAAGGCAGCATTTACGCTGGAGCGATGCGACGAATTGGAACTGGAAACCCGCCACGACCTGGTGGCCTTTGTCCGGTGTTTGGAGGAGAACGTAGGCCCGGCGGGACGGTGGATTCACTTCGGAGTAACCAGTTACGACGTGATCGACACCGCGACCGGCATGATGTTGCGGGATAGCGCCGATGTATTGATTGCCAGTGCCGCAAAGCTTCGTGCGGCAATTGATTCTCTAGAAGAGCGGTTCGGAACCAGTCCCTGCATCGGACGAACGCATGGCGTGCATGCAGAGCCCGTTACGTTTGGACACAAGTGTCGAAGCTGGCGAAATGAACTCGATCGCAATGTGGCGCGCCTTCATACGGCGCGTACGGAGATTGCGGTGGGTAAATGCAGCGGACCCGTTGGCATTCACGGAATTACTTCACCATCGCTCGAGCGGCAAGTGATGCATAGGCTGGGGCTAGAACCCGATTTGGTGACGACCCAGATTGTGAATCGCGATCGTCACGCGAACTTTTTGAACGTTCTTGCGTTGCTGGGGGCCGGGCTGGAACGCACGGCAACTGAGTTACGAAACCTGCAGCGCACTGAGATTTTGGAGGTTCAGGAAGGATTTGCGGCAGGTCAGACTGGCAGTAGCGCTATGCCTCACAAACGGAATCCGTGGAATTCCGAGACAATTTGCGGCCTCAGTCGATTACTCCGGGCGAATGCGCACGCGATGGTGGAAAGCATTGCCACGTGGCACGAGCGAGATTTGACCAACAGCTCGTTGGAACGGGTGATTTTCCCGGATAGCTGCCAATTAGCCGATTTCATGTTGCGTCGATTGACGAAAATACTTTCGGAGCTTCAGGTGTTCCCGGATCGGATGCTTGCCAATATGAGGATCATGGGCGATCTCGTGTTCAGCGAGCACTTGATGGTGGCTCTGGTACGGGCGGGTCTTCCCCGCGCCGCGGCTTATAAGGTGGCGCAGCGAAATGCCGCGGCAGCTTGGGATGGAGCGGACTACAAGACCAGCGTGCAGAACGACGAGGAAGTTAAGGCGAATTTGACGCCGGATGAGGTGGAAGAGGTGTTCAGCCTGTCCCACCATTTACGGTTTGCCTAGTTGCTGATCTGCCAGCGGACGGTGAAGCTGGATTCGTCGCCTCGGGCATAGGTTCGGAGCGGACTCACGAGTTCTAGTTCAGCGTAGGCGAGGGGATCAGCGCTGAGATAGATTTGCTGGGCACGGCCGTTGTCGGGGTAGCGCTCTCCTTCACGGTAGTCGGCTTGCATATTGAAGATGCTTTCGCCAACTTTTGCCTGAAGGCGGCCAGTGTTGCCGGCGCTGCCAAACTTAATCGATTTGGAACGGTGGCGGTGGAAAATGACTCGGTCGCTTGCCACGATGGTGTTGTCGGCGAAATCTTGGCGATCGTAGGCGGCGTATCCGTTTGGCACTTCGGGGCGAACTTGGTACGGTAGCGATGCCCACTCGGGGTTATCGACCTGGGCGATTTGCCAAATTGAGAGTTCGAGGGGTTCACCCGCCAGTTTTTGCAGAGTGTTGGTGATTTCAACGCCGCGGCCAGCGGGCGACATGCGGACTGTCCGCCTAAATCGGATCCCATCTTTGACGCTGACCGGACTGGTGGTGGTGAAGCCATCCCGATTGAGCTCTACCGACCAGCGCGACCCATCAATATCTTTATCGGGCGGCCAATTCCAGCGGCTTTGCGGCGCAGGCCAAAGTTTGTCACCGCCCCAATTGACCCAGCTTTCACCCGGATTGACGCCACTGTTCACCCACAGCACATTAGGACCGTGGATCCGACCGAAGTACATGATGCGCCCAATTTGGGGAACGTAGACGAGGCGAATCGCATCGTTGTTGACTTCCACCGCGCTGCTCCACTGCCGGAAGGCGACGGCTCTCACCGAAACGGTTCCAATGGAGATGGCAGCAAGAGCCGCGGCAATCATACGGACAGTATAGGGCTTGGCAGAGACCTATAGCGTTTTCGTACGTGTTTGCACACCTGCGGTTTGGTCTGGATTCCAGACACTCTGCGGGTGGTTGCAATTCTGGATTGTTACGCGTGGATTAAGAACTAGGACGCCGCCCGCCTTTACCCAAAGGCGGACGACACTCGAAAGCAATCCAAAGGAGGAATTTTCGGGTGAACAATTACAAACCGGAACGGATCAGAAACGTGGCCATTGTTGGTCACGGCGGGGTCGGAAAGACCATGCTCGTCGAACATATGCTCTTTCACGGCAGGAGCTACGGACCGATTGGGAAGCGGGGACCAGGGCACCACCCAAAGCGACTTTGACTCTCTGGAACAGAAGCGCCACATATCTCTTGGAGCCAGCGTGGTCCCCTTGGAATGGCATGGTCATAAGATCAATCTGATTGACCTGCCAGGTTACACCGACTTCATTGGGGAACTTCACGCCGTGGCGCGCGTGGTGGAGGCGATGATCATCGTTTGTGAAGCCAAGCGGGACCTGGACGTTGGGTTTGAACTGGCTTGGGATGTCGCCGAAGCGAACCGGCTTCCCCGCTGCGTTTTTGTGAACAAATTGGAGCGAGACAATGCCAAATATGACGGTCTCATTGAGACCTTGCACGCCAAATATGGACGATCGGTGGTGAACACGCAGATACCGTTGGGTCGATAAGCAGACTTTTCGGCCGTACTGGACCTGCTGAATATGAAAGTTTATAAGGGGCGAGATCGAGGAACCGAGATTTTAGAGATTCCTCCCAAATACGCGGCAGAAGCTGCAGTGCGGCCGGTACAGATCATGGACGCGGCGGCCGAGTCAGCGGGCAACATGGAAACACCGGATGCGATTGGTACCGTGCTGTGTTATAAAGTAGCCCGCTGACGTCGCCAGCGGGCTTTACCTCATCGAGCGCATTTTCCAGGCGTGGATCTCTAGGGCTTCGATTTGGCCGTGGATGATATCGGCGGTTACCGTATCGACATCCTCAATCTTGTCCAGTCGGTCGCGAAACGCATCAATGGCCGCTTCGAGGCGGTGGGTGATGAGATCGACCACGTCCTCATCGGGAATTGGACCCGCGGGCATGGGAACGAAGGTCTCGTTACCGGCGATGAGGTCAGCATTTCCATTCGGAAACGCTCGGAGTTGGCGAATTCGCTCGGCCGATTGGTCGGTCTGCTCCAGCAGGGTTTCGTAAACCGAATCTAGATATTCGTGGATGGAGATGAAGCGGGGACCCACAATGTTCCAGTGGGCTTGCTTCACCTGGAGGA
>CANFJD010000154.1 GCA_947447315.1 Fimbriimonadaceae bacterium | reverse complement strand
GCTCGTAAACCGTGGGGAATTCGTGGTGAAGTAATTTCGGATCCAGATGAGTGGTATCCAAGTAAACGCACCACGTCTCGTGCTTTGCCATTTCCGCTTCAATCGCCCGGGCGACAACATCTCGAGGAGCCAGTTCCAACCGCTCATCGAAATCGTACATGAAGCGACGGCCCAGGTGATTTCGAAGCGTTCCGCCAGCGCCCCGAACGGCCTCGGTAATCAAAAACGATCGTAGTTGGGGGTGAAAAAGCGTGGTGGGATGGAACTGCATAAATTCCATGTTTTCGATGACGGCCCCCGCTCTACCCGCAAGCGCGATTCCGTCCGCCGTCGCCACGCTGGGATTAGTTGTGTGCTGATACAGCTTCCCGCATCCACCGGTCGCCAGCAAAGTTGCGCGCGCACGAAAAACGACTGGCCCCAACTCTTCTACTTCGGCGACCACGCCTACGCAACGATCGCCATCCGACAGTAATTCGGTGGCAAAAGTCCGCTCATACACCGTGATTCTCGGATTGTCGCGTACCGCCTTCACCACGGCTCGCTCCACTTCCGCCCCGGTCTTATCGGCGTGGTGAACGATCCGGTGGCGACTGTGGCCGCCTTCTCGCCCCAAAGAAAGTTCGCCGCCTTGAGCCGAGTCGAATTCGGCCCCTAAATCTACTAACCACTGAATGGCCGCTGGCGCTTCTTGAACTAGGAATCTGACGGCCTGCTCGTCACATAGGCCCGCGCCGGCAATCAGGGTGTCTCGCTCATGAAGCTCCCACGAGTCGGCTTCTCCCACCGCCGCGGCGATTCCTCCTTGTGCCCACTGCGTATTCGATTCGGTGATCTCTGCTTTGGTGATCACTCCCACCGTTCCGTGAGTACTGGCCCGCAACGCGAAGGCGAGACCGGCAAGCCCCGAGCCGATCACCAGGTAGTCAAATTTTCGAGTTTCCATCTATGCTTTCGCGCGCCGCAATTTAAAGGCCAAATCCGTCGCTATCGCCGGGAGCGGAATATCCACTCGCCCCGACGCTTTCACTTCTACGGGAATCCGCTTTTCGATATCTCCAGTGGTCGTATTCCACAGTTCTAGTAACCAAGTCCCGCTCGCCAATCCTGAGATATTGAGATATGACGGTTCCGTGGGCGCGAGTTTTGTCTTGTCAACAATTACCGACTGCCATGTGCGACCGGCTCGGCGGACCCATCCGATAATCATCGAATCTCCAGCTGATACCCAGCCCTGCAAAGCGGGGCGCGCGATGGTCTTGACGTTGGTGAATCGGTAGCTGGCCGCAACCCAGTCGGCCCCCGGATTCTCGACCACAATGTGGTGGGATCCCTTCGGTACCGTTACAGAGTAAGTACCGTTGAATGCCGTGATTGACGTTGTTTTTGCATTCCCGTCGGGATCGGGAAAAGCCTTGTCCGCCACTACGATCCCGTCTAGCAATATTCGCAGCGCTGCTCCACCATAGCCGGAAACCTCCGACACCGTCACCTTGAACGTTGTTGGACGATCGAAATTGACAAGGAATCGAAGCGGATTGGTCATGTCAGGATGATTTACACGTCCGTGCAAGATCGATGAAATGGGTCCCTCGGTCAATACCTCGCCTGCCGGGGAAATCTGAATATCGCGTGGGCGATTGAACGCCTCGCCCGGCTCCCAACTGCGCGGACCGTCCGCAATCACGAGGTCTTCCCGGCGAGGAGACGGTGGCTTTTGCTGAAACCGAAAAGTTGGGCGCACAACCCGGAAGTTCTCGCCGGGCCAGTCAATTCCCGAGATAAATTTTGCCGCTGGCTTCCATACCGAATACAAGTTCAGCGGCTCGGTGTAGTTATCCCACCACCAGGGCATGGCCGCTCCGGCATTTGCGCTGGCGATGCTCACCCATAAGGGATCGTGGATCTGTAAACCCTTTGGGTCTGCATCGCCCCGGGGACCTTGCCAATCCGCCCCAATCTCCCCGACGTAATGCGGCTTCCCTAATAGAGTTTTCTTGACCTGAGAATCGGCCACAACCGAAGCGATGTCTGGGCTTGAGTAGTGATGAGTCTGGACGTAGTCGATTTCGGCGAGGCCGTCGATCCCGCGCTGTCCCGCCGAACTGCTGAAACTCGTTGAAATTAGGTGCTGATAGGGATCAATCGACCGGAGGTACTGCCCCATCCGCTGGTGCCAGGCCTGTACTCGGTCAGCGTCAAAATCTCGCGTCAGGTCAACCTCGTTCCAGAATTCCCACGACATTACGTTAGAAAAAGCCCCGTAGCGGCCCACCAAATATCGGAGCTTGGCTCGATACAGACGATCCATCTTCTCGCTGGTCCAGAAGTCGCTCCAAATTCTCAGCGGACCTCCGTTATCCGAGTTATGCGGACTTTCATTCCAGTACGGCGCACCATCCCGATCTCGGAGAATGTTGTAGCTGTCGATGGTCAACATCAAGTTGAGCCCGTTTGCTGCCGCTTTTCGTACAACGTAATCCAGCCGCCAAAGGTTGTTGAGGTCAAATTGACCCATACCCAGGCCGTCTTCCGTCTTGCCAGTACGCTCCAAACCAAAGGTGCTCCAGCCCGGGGAAAGCCATAGGCGACCGTAGTTCACCCCGTTGGCGGAATACTTCGGCAACCAATCATCGTAATTGAACGTCCCCCGATCCCCGCCCCAACAAATGTTCGCTCCAATCGGGAAGTAGGCAGTGCCATTTTCAAAACTAAAGAATCGGTGATCTCGCTCCGACACTCGAATGAATCCGGGAGACGAGCGTTCGGTGACTTTTACCGAGGTTGGCTGGCCAACGATCTCGCCCGTCCGAGCGCGAACCCGAATGCGAACAGAATGCCGTCCGGCTTCCCGTGGCGCCCATCGAACCCGCCAATCTCCTTTTCCAACTGCCGTAACCACCTCTTTTCCGGAATCCAGGGCACGGTTGGCATCGCGGTAGAAAAAGGCGGGGATCTCATAATTCTTGCCGCTTGCAGGATCGACCAGGAAGTCCACCGAAATATCTTCCGGGTCAAAAGGATTTTCAAAAGCTGCCGTCAGCTCCAGTCGTAACTCCACTAACGAATTCACTTCGCCGGTCGAAAGAACTACTTTTCCTGCGGTCGTCGACTGACCCGCCGGTAAGGTCTGACGGTACGGAGTGGAGATTCCGGGACTTTGGCCAAAACCAGTTCCGGTCTCGAACGGATGGGTTTCGACAGGCCGATTGGCGAAGGTTAGGCAGAAGAGGGTCGAAGCTAACATGGTGCGCCGTTGCTCATCTATTATGGTGAGCGAGCTTGTCGTACGGCCCACAATTAGACATCTGTAGGCAATTGAAGAAATCTTTGCCGTTTTTTTATATTTGGTTCCCGGCTGGGACGATCGCCTGAATATTTGAGATACACTACGGGAACTGAGCAATGAAGGCGGTCACTACAACTTTCAATGTTTTCAGAAACTTTGAACTTATTGAAAACTTCGATAGTTCGAGTCTGATGAGGTCGGCGCAATGATGTCTCGCGCGGGCTTTCAGAAAGTTGCGGTCTTTGCACTTGTATATAACATCCTCGTCGTAGGTTGGGGAGTGTTCCTCCGGGCCGGTAACTACGGCGACGGATGCGGCGACCACTGGCCTCTATGCGGCGATAACAATACGCCATTGATGGGCACTCTCGCGCGTTGGATCGAAGGTTCTCATCGAATTTCGACCGCGTTGTGTGGTCCGCTCGCCCTACTCCTGGTCTATCTGGCTTTCCGACACTTTCCTCGCGGCGATTACGGACGAAAAGCCGCCATCGGCGTGTTAGGGATGACGCTCTTTGAAGGTGCCATTGGTGCCTTCTTGGTTAAGTTTAAATTAGTAGCCCAGAACGACAGCGTCAATCGCGCCGCCATCATGGCGGTTCACTGCGTCAGCACGTTCGTCTTGGTCGGGTTCCTCGTGACTCTGATCCTGGCCGCGAAAGGCTGGCGACGTCCCCAATTTCGCTCCCAAGGTCCGGTAATTCCGATTCTCGGCATGGGAGTGGCGGGAATCGTTCTGCTGGGTATTTCAGGCGCGGTATCAGCCCTCGCTCATCAGCTCCACAAGGTTGATAACGTTTTAGAAGCGGCTATGCGGGGCGATTCGCACTGGATGGTGAGGCTTCAGCCCTTGCATCCGCTCATCGCGGTTTCCGTCACCCTCTATATCTTCCTCGCCGTTGGCTTGATCAACCACCTGCGTCCCGATCCGAACGTCAAGAAAGCCGGCGATTGGCTGATGCTTAGCTTTGCGCTACAGATTCTGATCGGGTCGCTCAATATCGTGATGGACGCTCCGATCGTGATGCAGATGCTTCACCTGGCGATGGCGGACCTGAATTTCATAGCTATCACTGCCCTTGGCGTCGCCGCCCTTGCGGAGGGGGTCGAAAGGGTAGAGATTCGTCCTGCTCCCGTCGAAGCCCCGCTTGGTGCGCCACTTCAAGGTCGAACGTTGGTCAATGCCTATGTTGCGCTGACGAAGCCTAGAGTCATCAGTCTTCTCCTCTTTACCACTCTGACGGCGATGGTCGCGGCCCAACGCGGATTCCCGCCCGTTTGGCAATTTCTTGCGATTGCGATCGGTGGCTATATGAGTGCCGGGGCTGCTAACGCCATTAATATGGTGATCGATCGTGATATTGACCTCACGATGAAGCGAACCGCCTCGCGGCCGACGGTTACCCAGAGCATCCCCAGTCAGCACGCCCTCGCGTTTGCCATGGTGCTGGCAATCGGATCTTTCGCCATCCTGTGGGCCGCTGGGAACCTGCTAACGGCGGTGATGGCCCTCAGCGGACTGGTCTTTTACGTCGTCGTTTACACCTTGCTCCTCAAGCGCCGCACCTGGCATAACATCGTCATTGGCGGAGCGGCGGGCGCATTTCCGCCGCTGGTCGGCTGGGCGGCGATTACCAATGACCTCCCGCCGTTGGCGCTGTATCTGTTTGCGATCATTTTTGTATGGACTCCGGTCCACTTCTGGGCGCTCGCTTTGATGCTGAAAGATGATTACGCCGCGGCTGGAATTCCGATGTTGCCGGTGGTAAAGGGCGATCGCACCACGGTTAATCAGATCGGGATGTACACCTTGCTTACGGTGGTGGTTACGATGTTGCCATTTCTGATGCCGGGAGTCGGGGTCATCTATCTGGTCGCGGCTGGACTGCTGAACGTTTTGTTGGTGATGAAGGCGATCGGCCTTTGGAAGCAAATCGACCGGCCGCACGCCAGTTCACTTTTTCATTATTCAATGCTGTATCTCGCGTTGCTGTTTTTGGCTCTGGCCATCGATCGCAGCGTGCCAGCATCCGATATCCACCGCAATTTATCAGCAGAAGTTACTTCTGGTTCGTCAGCGAGTCTGTACGCAGACTCGGTATCATCTTTGCCGTCAGAGCTTCGTCATGAGGGGCAAATGCCCGTCATTTCTGTACGTTCTGGACAGTCACCATCAATTGGGGGAATTGAGGTGACCGTGGCGCTTTCCCCTATTGCCCGTTCGCGGGCGTTGGAGCAATTGTAAATGGCGCAAATTTTTAAGCCTAGTGCGAACGCGATTACCGCCGCGACCCTCTATGGGGTTGCGATCGGCGTTCCGACTGTTTGGTTGGCCCTAGCCGCCCTCAGTCGATCACCCGCCAACACCAAGGTGTCGGTGCCGCTGAATCAGCCGGTACCGTTCTCCCACCAGCACCACGCATGGGAATTGGGGATTGACTGTCGGTACTGCCATACCAGCGTTGAGAAGTCAAGCTATGCCGGTCTTCCCGCCACGGAAACGTGTATGAGCTGCCACAGCCAGATCTGGACGAACTCGCCGCTCCTTGAGCCAGTCCGCCAAAGCTACGAAACCGGCACGCCCATCAAGTGGAACCTCGTGAACAAGGTGCCGGACTTCGTGCACTTTAATCACAGCATCCACATCGCCCGTGGTCTCAACTGTAACACCTGCCACGGCCCGGTTCAGCACATGCACATCACCTACAAGGGCAACCCGTTCCAGATGCAGTGGTGCTTAGAGTGCCATCGCGCGCCGGATCGGTACATCTACAAGGACGAAACTCGTCCCGACTTGTCGCCGCGTCAACAGGTTTTCAATCTTTACTGGAAGTACCAGAAGACCGGCATGAAGGGTCTCACTTACCGCGAACAAGAGCTCATGGAAGGGACCTTCCAGGGGACCGACGACCAAGCGGAACGAGCTAAGGGTAAAGAGCTCGTCAAGTATTACGGCATTAAGGTTCAGCAGCTTGCGGACTGCTCGGTGTGCCACTACTAAGCACTGCTTGGTAGACATTTAGGGGGAAGAAACAGGATTTCGATGAGTAACGAAAACGTGACCGGACAGCCACTTAACCTGGCCGCAGTGCAGGCTAAGTTGGCCGGCAAGTCGGGCAAGGCCTATTGGCGAAGCCTGGATGAAGTGGCCGACACGCCGGAGTTTCAGCTGTGGGTGGAAGATGAATTTCCAAACCGCGCCAGCCTAATGACGATGGATCGTCGGACGCTGTTGAAGTACATGGGTGCTTCTATGGCTCTGGCGGGCTTGGCTGGTTGTCGCAGCGTGTTTTTGCCGCAAGATAAGGTAATTCCTTACGTAAAGCAGCCCGAAGAGCTGGTGCCCGGCGTTCCGCTTTATTACGCCTCCACCCTCACGATCGGTGGATTTGCCACCGGCGTTCTGGTTGAGCAGCACGAAGGTCGGCCGACCAAGATCGAAGGAAATCCGGAGCACCCTGCCTCGCTTGGTTCTGCGGATTCGATGATTCAGGCAGAAATCCTAAATCTTTACGATCCAGAGCGACCGGCCAATGTCTTGAACAAAGGCGACATTTCTACCTGGGAACTGTTTAGCAAGAACGTCGAGCCGCAGTTGGCGGAAAGTGCCGGAAAGGT
>CANFJD010000153.1 GCA_947447315.1 Fimbriimonadaceae bacterium | reverse complement strand
TTTGTGGGATTTCCGGACCCTCATCCCTGCCCTTCTCCCTCAGACGGGAGAAGGGTTCTGACTTTTAGTTGCTTACGAAGACGGGGCTGACGTTGGTTGATTGGAATTAGGCTTGGAATTGGTATACTGCCATCCCGGGGAAGGATCGTCCTTCTCGCATTGAGGACAAGCACGCATGCCCGGTACCGGACAAGTTATCACCGTCGTAGGCCCCGTTGTAGATATTCGATTCACCAGCGATCAGCTGCCCGAAATCTTCAACGCCGTCATTATTAAGGATGAATCTCGCAACATCGATGTGACTTGCGAAGTCGCTCAGCACCTGGGCGATGACGTCGTCCGCGCGATCGCCCTGAGCACCACCGACGGTCTTTGCCGCGGAATGACGGCCACCGACACCGGTAGCCCGATCATGGTTCCGGTTGGCGATGCCACGCTCGGACGCATTTTCAACGTCACCGGCAAGCCGATTGACATTTTGGAGACCGGCCCGCATGCGCCGACCGCCGAAGTTCGAGCCGAGCAGGCTCGCGTTTTGAGCGAAGCGCCTCGACTGCCGATTCACCGCTTGGCACCCAGCTTTAGCGACCAGGCAACCGGCGTGGAAGTCCTCCCCACCGGTCTGAAGGTTGTTGACCTGCTGATTCCGTTTAACAAGGGTGGAAAGATTGGTTTGTTCGGTGGTGCCGGTCTGGGTAAGACGGTTACCATTCAGGAGCTCATTCGAAACATCGCGGTGGAAGCCTCCGGTGTGGCTATGTTTGCCGGCGTGGGTGAGCGCACTC
Source organism: Fimbriimonadaceae bacterium (assembly GCA_947447315.1). Classification (GTDB taxonomy): domain Bacteria; phylum Armatimonadota; class Fimbriimonadia; order Fimbriimonadales; family Fimbriimonadaceae; genus Fimbriimonas. Next base: position 6,126 of record CANFJD010000153.1, on the reverse strand, counting down.
GCGAAGGAAACGACCTTTGGCTAGAAATGGGCGAAGCGAAGTTCACCGATAAGGACGGCACCGAAAAGCGCGTTTTGGACAAGACGGCAATGGTGTTCGGTCAGATGAACGAGCCGCCCGGAGCCCGTCTCCGAGTAGCGTTGACCGCACTGACGATGGCGGAATACTTCCGCGACGTTCAGGGAAGCGACGTCCTTATCTTCGTTGATAACATTTTCCGATTCGTACAGGCGGGTTCTGAAGTATCGGCCCTTCTGGGACGAATGCCCAGCGCCGTGGGTTACCAGCCGACGCTGGCCACCGAAATGGGTGCTCTGCAGGAGCGAATCACCTCCACCAAGAACGGTTCCGTTACTTCGGTACAGGCGGTTTACGTTCCGGCGGACGACCCATCTGACCCGGCTCCGGCAACGACGTTCTCGCACCTTGACGCTTACGTTTACTTGGAGCGATCGATCGCTTCTAAGGGACTGTTCCCCGCAGTAGACCCGCTGGCTTCGACTTCGAAGAACCTGGATCCGCGCATTGTGGGTGAGACTCACTACGACGTTGCTCGCCGTGTGCAGCAGACGCTGCAGCGATACAAGGAACTGCAGGACATCATCGCGATTCTGGGTATCGACGAGCTTTCGGACGACGACAAGTTGCTGGTTGCCCGCGCCCGAAAGATTGAGCGCTTTATGAGCCAGCCGTTCTTCGTGGCCGAGCAGTTCACCGGTAACGTGGGTCGATACGTATCGATCGACGAGACGGTGTCTTCGTTCAAGGAACTGGTCGATGGCAACCTCGACGAGATTCCCGAGCAGGCGTTCCTTTACTGCGGTGGTCTGGAAGACGTTCGCGAAAAGGCGAAGAAGCTCCAAGCTGTTTCGTAAGGTTCAGGACAGACATAAAGAATCCCCCGACCGATTTTCGGTCGGGGGATTCTTTTGCTTTACGGAAGCGGGAAGTTGAACTTTCTTAGGTGGGCGGTACCGCTGGCGGCGGTGATTTTGGGGGCTAGGTAGCCGAACACGAGGGAGGCTTTGATCTCTTTGCCGGGCTCCATTACGTTCCCCACTTCCGTTGTCCCTGTTCCGTAGAACGCGTACAAGTCTTGCGAGGTTAGGCCGTTTTCATCCTCTTGGCTCCAAGCGAATCCGCCGGAGTAGAACGTTCTCGGCACAAGGGCCATATTCTTGATGCGGGCGCGATAGGTGAGACCTTTGGGCGGAGTTACGGTGTTGCCATCGGCATCTTTCACTTCGGGCTTGGGGGCGATGACCTCGTCGAGGGTGATTTGGAACTCATCGAAGGTGAACGGCGTGCCGATGACGGCATTGATGGCGGGTTTTACAATTCCGTCGCCGCCGGACCAGGCGCCGAGGTTATCCTTGGCCTTGCCGCGGAAGTCGTACACGAGCGGCTTATCGTTGGCGTAGCCAACAAAGAATTTGTAGACCGGGCCATCGGCGGTCACGGGCACAGTGAGGAGGGCGGTGATCTTTTGGAGCGGTCGCAGGGCTTGGTTGGCGTTCTTTCCGATGGTGGTATCGGTCAGGACGGCGTCAATGGCTTGGCTCTGGTTATCGGCCCCGGTCACTTTGATCGGAAATACGCCGGCCCAGACAGTGACATCGACCTTATCCGTGTTTTGCACCTCGACCTTTAGGGTGATGAGTTTTTGGTTGTTATCGGCGAGGATGAAAGCGTCGCTGCGGGGCTCCTGGAGGGAGTACCAGGCGTCGGTCACCTTGAAGTTCAGCTTCGATCCGGCTTGGCCGAGGGGATAGTACTGTCCGATCACGGCTTTATTGCGGTCAACCGGTTTGACGGCGGGAGGAGGCGTCTTTTTGGTCTGGACGGGAGTGGCGGTGAGAGCGTAGCTCAACAGAACGGCAGCAAGGATCGGCATGGCAGATTATGCCATAGATTTGTATGGCATAGATGTTCAAACGGTAAAGCAGGTGGCACCTGAATCTGGGTTACGTTCTGAGTCGGGAAGAAATTTATCTGAATTTTTATTCAATTTTTCGTTCACATTCCTTAAGAACGTGTCGTAAAGTAAAAGGATGAGGATTGTAGGTGCATTAATCGCGGCATTAGCTTTTGTCTGCCCTCAAGCGCAGACGCCACCCGGAACAGGACTCGGCAGATTTGCGGACATTGATTTCGTGGTGAGAGATTACAGTGGAAACCTGGTAGCGACAGACAGCAATTGGTTTTATCTTGACCTTGCAAATAACCCAATAAGCGGTAATGGCGCTCATCCGGCTATTGAATTTGATGCACGAAATTCGTCAGTTCGCCGTCCCGGCCCCAATGTGCCAGGCGTCGCCTACGTCCGCACTGCGACGACGGCATCCATTTCTCTACAATTGTATAGCGAACGTTTGCGGAATATGACAGGCACATTCACCCCGCAGGCTGCCCGACTTGCTGTCCCAAACCAAGCAGGGGGTCTAGACTATATTCCGCTTGGAATTAACACGACCCCACAGTCTGTTTCTCTATCTCAGTACGGGTACTGTGCAGTAAACGTTCAGCTTTCGAACTTGCCGAACTTCGTTTCTCTCGGGCGAATCCAAGTTAAATATAACTACCGCTGACCGAAGCGGTGACGGGAGCCACGGGAAATAATGGAACCGGCACGGGGTATGAGAGCTGGGAAATGATGTACCGAATTGACAGTAGCCCAGTCGGGCTTCTGGCAGTCCCTTGGGTTGACTTTTTGGACTACACCTGTCGGTGGGCATATGGTTCTGCAGGTTCTGGAATGGTGAAGACAAATATGACGTATGGAATGCATTACAGCAACCGATCCCCTGCACATCGACTCAAATATGATCCTACTCAACCATGGGATTACTTGAAGCAAAATCAGATCACAGGTCAGTTTATGTTTATGTGCTACGACTTCGTCTCGGCAATGAATTCATCTGAGTATGTATCTCTAGACTGTAACGGCTTTGGGACGGTTCTCAGCCAAGCGATGGCTAGTCAGGGAGTAGCGTCTGAGACAATGGGGCATTACTTCTACCAAGATGGTACTGGATACATCGATTTCGTTACTAACAGGCTTTGTCGTGCGGGTCAAGATTCAACCATAACATCCTACTATGTTCCACTTAACTTTACACACCATACGATGACTTGCATGGAATACGCTCGATATGATGCTTCATCCAGTTACCTGTATAAGCTTGATGGCAGTATTCACAAGAACCCGGTAGCCGGATGGCTAATGCCAGACTATTTTTACAATCTTCCTAGCGTCGGATTGGTGGCGTATCCACTGCTAAGTCCTGTGTGGCTCACACTGGTCAATCGAACATGTACGGTAATAAAATGAATATAGATTACAATGAACTCCAAAAATTTATCGCGAGCTTACTCCGAGCTGATGAATTTACTTCCGTTATAGAGCGTAACCGCCCTGGGCTTGATGATGCGTTGGTCCGGGCGAGTAACAAGGACATCACAATCTCCGTTTCGGCGGAATGGTACGTCGTTGAAGACAGCCCCGCTCGTCGCGATCCCGACCTCTTCGACCAAATGGAGTCCCAGATCCCTTTCCGAACCTTTACGAAAGGCTCCCCTTCCGGTTTATCGTTAGGATCTCATTCAAGGTTTTCCCTATCGAAGAATCGGGGAGAAGGTCTCTCGGATGTCATCACGCTCTACGCAAGGTCAACTAGCGCACGGGTGATTGTTCAGATACGCCCGGCTACGGACGGCAAAGATCTGGACCAAAGGGACCTAGCGCGGGCAGAGAAGATCGCTCGACTTGTCTTTGGCGAAATGAGTGAGAAGGGGGCACCCACTTTTAGCCTGAAGCAGGCCGCCTTGGCGCAAGGATGGCAAAGTCTGACGAAACAAAATGGGACGATTCTTCTCTCCCGTGGAAACCAGCAGATCTTGATTCCGATTGGTGGAAAGAAGGCGAAAATCGGTAAGAACTGGGTGACTCTCGGCGGATATTTCTCGGTAGACCGGGCGCCGGAGAGTTTTCGACCTTACCTCACGCGGAGGAGTTGAAGCTGTTTATAAATAGTCTTCTATAATTGTGAGGCATGCCAACCGTTGGAAAGCATCAAATGCAGTTGCCTGTGGTCTCTCGGGTGTCGGCATAGGGAACGGCGTATCAGCGATACCTGCCGACCAACAATTTGAAGTTCGCAGGATCAATGTATGGCGGTTTCGACGTTGCTATAGTTGTCGCTGGTTGCGAGGCTTGTTATGAATGAGGACTATCAGACAATTCAGGAGTACATTGCTCGGGTTTTACAAGCCGACGGGCTTCGTGTGAGTTACGACCGTTCAGGAAGAATTCCGGATGGACGAGCCACGGTGAACGGCAGTGATGGTCGGTGGCAAATCATTATTTCGGCTAAGTTCTTTCCCGTTAGCAAATATGGCCAGGTTGAGCCGAACTCGTATGACGCGATGGAAACGGCCGTACCATTAAGCGAATTCACGAAAGGGTCCCCATCAGGATTGCCGCTGGGAACGCATTCGTGTTACAGGCTTGAGATAGATCGGAGCGGCGGAGAAGGTGACCTGATCCGCTTGTATGCTCGCTCTCAAACGGCGCGGGTTACCATTCAGATCTACTCAGCGGTGCGAAATGATGACCTGGGAAAGAAGGATCTTGCCCGCGCCGAACGGATTGCCCGATTGGTCTTTGGCGAGATGAGTATGGAAGGAGCCCCGACTTTTAACCTGCGCCAAATCGCTTCGCCGCAAGGTTGGACAATCCGGACAAATCCGGATACAACGCTTAGGTTGATCCGGGGAAACGAGGAAATCTTTATTCCGATTGGAGCGAATCAAGTGAAAATCGGTAAGCAGTGGGTGCCTCTCGGCGGATATTTCTCGGTAGACCGGGCGCCGGAGAGTTTTCGCCCGTATCTCACGCGGAGGAATTGAGAAGAGAGTCAAAGGATGGCTATTCGGCCCACGGCGGGAGAACCCACCCACCGCCTACCCGGATTGACAGACGAAATTGCATGGGCTATCCCAGAAGACCGGGGGCCGGAAAGTTTTCGGCCTTACCTAACGCGGAGGAGTTGAGGCTAAGGGGATGGCTCGGACAGACAACAATTCGAGGTGCGGGCGTGGCCAGATAGCTCGTCGTGACCGGCAGCCGCAATCGAGACCAGAGGTAATCTGGTTCTGTGACTGAAGCCGAGAAGGAGCATTTTCTTGATGTTTGGCGACGGCAACAAGAAGGGTATCGGAAGATTCAACGGTTGCGAGACTTGGAGCTTCAAAGCATGTCGGTTAAGCAGGGAGTTGCAGGATTACGAACTGCTTTTCAGATTGCGGGCGCGCACCCGGTTCAACGGAAATCGAGTGGTCTCGTTGAGTTTTACGCGGCCCTAAAAAAGTCGGCACAATAGCCTGTTGAATCTCGACTACATTTTTGAAGTTGCCTTAAACATTCACATGGCGCTAGCCCAGCGCTCCGTACCTCACATGTTCATAGGCGGAATCGCGATTCAGGCTTGGGCAGAACCCCGGGGTAACTAACGTCGTTGATCTATCGGTTATCACTGAATTCGGTGACGAGGCAAACATGGTTGATGAGCTCATGCGAATCGTTCAACCTCGTTACGAAAACGCGGTTGAGTTTGCGCTTACCAATCGGGTTGTTTTAGCGAGATCGGAATCCGGGATAGGCGTCGATATCGGCCTCGCGGCGTTTCCGTATGAACAAGCCGCTTTCCGTCGACTCCAGCGGGTTGAATTTCGAGACGGTCTAACCCTCCCAATTGTTGGTCCGGAGGACCTGCTCGTGATGAAAGTTTTCGCTGGTCGTCCCCACGACTGGTTTGATGTTCGGGGATTACTGATTCGGCAATTTGGCAAGCTTGACTGGAGCATCGTCGAAGGCGTTTTGCCGGGGCTCCTCGAGTTAATTGAGGAGCCCGAGCGGTTTGATCGGCTGATTGCGGAGCGCGACCAGATTGCGGCCGAGTTCGGTTAATCCAGTCGGATTTCTCGTTTTTCGGCGCTGGAGCGGTAGAGGCCGCTGAGGATTTTGGCTACTTCTAGGCTTTGCTCGGCGGGGACGGGGCTGGGGGCTCCGTCGACGATGGCCTGGGCGAAGGCAACGCACTCGGCCGCGTGGGGTTCGCCGAGATC
>CANFJD010000152.1 GCA_947447315.1 Fimbriimonadaceae bacterium | reverse complement strand
CCGTTTACGGACTGGAATTTCGTCGACATTCAAGGAAAGGGCGTGTATGTCGGTGACGCGTGGACTGTGCTCAATATCCGCAAGGACTCGTGGTGGGGTGAAGGGGATGAGAAAATCTACGTGGATGGAGCATGGGAAAAGGGATTCCCAACGCATTTTGGTACCGGCACCGAGGACTACTACGGCTGGGCCGGGGGCGTGTACCCGGTACTCGAAGACCAGTTCTCCGCACCGTTTCTTTCTAATGTCAAAGTAGGTGGCCGAGACGGCCATACCCTCGGATACAACATTTGCACCCGGACTCGGAGCCTTGACGCGATTCCTTTTCGTGAGAAGCTACTTTTCGACATGGAGTCCTCGTTTGGCACCGATATGCGCGAAAAATGGGACCTGCTGGGCTACTCATCAGTCGCGTTTTGGTACGCCATACCGGGAGCGAAATCGAATCGCGGTGCGGATGCCTCTGCCGCTCGAAAGCCGATCCTTTCGGTTGAAGACCTAGAAAGAGAATCTCGGCGCATCAAAGCCGGCGGCTGACCCGAGACTCAATGCTGGGTAAGAAGTAAAACCTTGACTTGCTTCCCGAACCCGAAACGCAAACTAGAAAGTTCTTCCGTCGATTTGCCTAGTGGATTGTCGTGGTGGATAAACCGTTTACGAATAAGTAGATCGAGTCTGTTCTTAGAATGTTTTGTGGCGGTATCCAATCTATCAGTCTTAGCTTGTATCCACTAGAACACTGTTGGAAGCATTCGAGCGATTGAATGGATTGATTCCCTCTCGCCATGATTCGGCTGAATCTAACTCGGGGACAACTGGCAGCTCAAGACACGGCCAATCGTTGAATCGGGCAAGGAGTACGCGACGACTTCCGGAAACAAGTGGGTGCTATAGGAATCAAAATAAATGGATGCGCATCCAGCTAGATTACGGACGTGAAGGTCTCATCGTCGAGGTCCCCGACCCGCACCTCGCCGGCGTTCTGACCCTTCGCGAAGCCCAGGCGGCCGAGGACGGCCCTGCTGCGGTTCGCGAGGCACTCGCGGCTCCAATTGGAACGCTGCCATTAGCGGAAGTTGCAAACGGTAAGCGCAACGCCTGCATCGTTGTATGCGACATCACACGCCCAGTGCCCAATCCGGTCATTCTCCCCGAAGTTTTGGCCATATTGGATGACGCCGGAATCGCTCGCTCAGAAGTCACAATCCTCAACGCCACTGGGACTCACCGGCCAAATTCGGAAGCGGAACTCCGGCAAATGCTCGGCGATGAAGCATTCGAAACTTGCGCACTGGTCAACCACATTTGTACCGACGACGCCGATATGGTTGACCTCGGAGAATCCCCCAACGGTGTCCCAATCTTTTTGAACCGTCACTATGTGAATGCTGACCTGAAGATCACGATTGGGATGATTGAGCCGCACTTTATGGCTGGCTACGCGGGCGGGAGAAAAATGGTGATGCCCGGGGTTGCCGGATTGAAGAGTGTGCAAGCATGGCACTCCCCGCGATTCCTCGAGCACCCTTTAGCCACTAATGGATCGGTGAAGGGGAATCCAGTTCATGATGAGGCGCTTTGGATCACCCAGCAATGCCCGCCCGATTTCATTATCGACGTCGCTCTAGATAAGCACAAGAAGATCGCCAAAGTATTCGCGGGTGACCTCGTTGAAGCATGGTTTACCGGAGTCGAATTCGTCGCTGAAAATAACACGGCGGAGATGGAGGAATTGGTCGACGTGGTCATCACCACCACTGGCGGCTATCCATTGGATCTGACTTTTTATCAGACGGTGAAGGGAATGGTCGGAGCTTTGCCAGCCCTAAAACCCGGGGGGACGGTCATCATTGCGTCGGCTTGTTCAGAAGGGATTGGTAATCACCATTTTCGCGATACGATCTTCGCTTGCCCGGATATCCATCAATTTCTGACTCAGATTGAGGATCCAAATTGGAAGGTGGTCGCGGACCAGTGGCAGGTGGAAGAGCTGGCAAAGGCGGTACGTCACCATCGGGTCTGCTTGAAATGTGAGGGAATTTCTTCGGATGACGCGAAGAAGCTTTTTGTGGAGCCGATCGAAAGTGTGGAAATGGAAATTGCATCCTGCATCGAGCGATATGGGCCGAATACAAAAATTGTGGTGATTCCAAAGGGGCCATACGTCATCCCACGCGTAGCTAACGGAAACTAAGCCCTTCTGGCGAGCGTTTGCCATAATGAGTTATACCGGTGGCAAGAAAGAAATCTCCCAAGCGAGCTTCCCGCGCCAAACGTTTCTTCGGAGCCGTGTGGTACGTTTTCGTGCTTGCTTCGGTGTTTCTGGCGGCTTCCACCTTGGGATGGATTCAGAAGAGTCCAATGCTGATGGCGCTTCTACAAAGTACATGGGCGCCAAAATCGGTAGGCCAAGTGTTCGGCCCTCGCGAAGGAATCACGCTACTGCTACTCGGCGCGGACGAGAATCGCAAAGCCACTAAACCGATTTATGATCGCAAAGGCAAATTGATGTACTTCGAGAGTGAAGTCGTGGATCAAGACGCGCGGGCCGATATGATCATGGTGGTTCGGCTAGATTTCAAGAGTAAAAAAATCTATGGGGTTAGCATTCCTCGAGATCTCGAATGCCGCCTGTCAGGATATCGTAAGCAGAAAATAAACGCTTACATGACCTTCAAGCAGAAGGAGAACCGGGCGGGGCTGATGCCCGAAGCCGTTTCCCACGTTCTAAACAACCTGCCAATTGATCGCACGATCGTCTTAGATTACGAAGCCTTCCGAGACATGATCGACGCCACCGGTGGGATTACCGTAGACGTGGACCACCGTATGAAGTACGACGACTTCGCGGGCAATGTACATGTTGATTTTCAGCCTGGACGACAAAAGTTGGATGGCTACGATTCTCTGATGTTTGTGCGGTTTCGTAAGGGCGAAGGTGGCGATTCTGACTATAGTCGTCAGGCACGACAAAAGCAGTTTCTGGTTGCCTTTAAAAATGCGATTTTTAGCAATAAATTGGCCCTTCCAAACGTCGCAAATCAGGGTGTCAAGGTGCTTGGCGGGGCACTCTCTACGGACGAAATCGCTAGCCTGGCAGTGTTTGCGCAAGGGGTGAAGCCACAAGATATTTTGATGGGGCCATTGCCGACGTACACCGTTCGGAGCCGGGGAACGGACGTCGAGCGGCTGAAACCGGGCGAGCCGGAACAAACCTTGCGGCAATACGGTTTATTGGGGGGAAGTGAGATTGCCCGACGGTAAACCTCGCATTTCTAACCAATAGTTGAGCCCCGGAATGAGCCAAGAACCTTTTGATCCGCAAGCGCCTGAATTTGGCTCGTCTTCTTCTAACGCCTATCTTTCATTTAAAGATCTGCGCGTTTTGGGTCTTATTTTATTGGTCCTCGCCGCCTGTCTCTATCCAATCTATCAGTACGGAAAACGGAAGAGCGAGCGTTCTCAATGTGTGAATAACACCAAGGCGATGAGTGATGCCCTGGGCCTCTATGCGAAAGACCATGATGATGGATTACCACCGGCATACCGCTCTGATGGCCGGGGATTGCCGACTTTGGGGGCAACAGGATTGGCTTACACTTGGGCATCCGACCTCTCTGGATACATGAACCCGCGAGCGTCATTCCGTTGTCCCAGCGCTTCCGATGCGGAGGTGGCATACGTGGAAGATCCCACAAGCAGCAAAAAGAAAATTGCTGTCACTTACGGCTTGTACCTTCCCTATGGCGGGGTGAAGATGTTCAATATTGAAAACCCCGATGGTACGGTCCTGATCACGGAGACCTCGAATCGTGGCGCAAATGGTTCCTTTGATCCGAAACCTTTGCAGGATGCTAACGGAACCCCGGTTGATGATGCATTCGTGGTGGCGTGGAATGATAGCAACGACCGTCCGTCTTCAGGAAGCAAGTTTGTCACCCGCCTGGCTTTCACCGAGACCAAAGACGGTGACTTTAAGAAAGGGTTCGCCCGCCATGACGAGGGCAGTAATGCTCTCACTGCTACGGGTGCCAAGTTCAACCTCACGGTCGGACAGGCGGTTATCCGCCAGAGTGCTAAGCTCCCTGGCGGAATTTGGGCTGTGCCGGCTTCGAGCGCGCGGTAGCTCTAAAGCTGGCTGTGCAATTGAGACAGTTTTTCGAAGGCGGCTTCATCGTCGGCTGGGATAGATTCGCCAGGAAAGAATCGCCAATTTTCAACATGGTCAAGTGTGGCACCAGGCTTTAGCCGCACGAGCGGCGAAAGACTCTCAATCTCTATCATTTCCTGGTTGGTAAATGTCTCGAAATTGCAGCCATAGTCAGGATAGTTTTCCCCTTCCGCGGAGGGGAAGGACTTCAAAAGGACTACGCCCTTAATTTCGGCGGCTGCATATCCTTGTGTAATGAAGGTCCCAATCTTCTGTGGTCCTCCGGTGGGATCTTGTCTTAATGAGGCAACCCGGTCACCCCAAGTCCATCGCGGGTCGGCTAGCTTGGTGTAGCCCCAAGTGGTGAGTGGCCGAGTCGGTAAAACACGTTCTTCGTGGCTTTGAAATGGAGGCTGAGGGAAGAAGACCTTTCCTCCCGCATCGATCATCGATAGGGCCCAGGCACCCAGCTCGATGTCGAATGCATTGTGATTCGTCACCGTGTGGCGGATGGAAAATCGCTCGTTGCCAAGAGACTTGATGGCAAGCTCCTTACCAATCCGATTGACGTCAGGTAGCGAATGAAACTGATGCTCATCATTGACTAGCCGATACTCGACGGGATCATTGTCCGGCTGCATAGTTTTATCCGGCTCTTCAGGAGATATCCAGAGTCGGTGACCTCCAAACAACTGGTACTCACCGCCACCAAGATTGCCCGCTCCCTCGGCAAACGTGAAGAAAAGATTAGGGCCGTCTTCGATACCGGCGTAGATAACACGCGGTCCCACATCAAGAGTCACAAGCAGGCAGGCCCGACCGCTGGTTAACTCAACATTTCGCGGACGACCAAGAAAACTAACTTCCTTCACGGGGCGGTTTTACCTTTAAACGTCAAAACTTGACTTGGTAGTTAAGCCGTAAGGTGAGATTCGCCCAGCCTTTGCCACCTTCAACGTAGCCATCATAAGACACGTTGCCCAGGTAGAGCGACATCATTTGGTTAGCTCCGGGCCGCTGGTCGAATGCCAATGAATACTTCTGATTGGTGCGACGAGACTGATTGACCGACGTCTCTTCCAGCCCGTAAGACAGTCGAATAGGAGAAGGAGAATTTTCAGCAAGAGTCAGGTTCACAAACGCGGTCCTCGACCGGGCGCTTGTCTGATCTGAGATTCGCTCGACCCAACTTCCGCCAACGGTCCAACTGTGGTTTCGCTTCCAGTTAAGACCCCACTCTGCGGTGCGCTCTGGTCTCACCTGAGAGCCAAGCAACAAATCAGCGCGAGCTTCCTCGGGATTTGTGCTGAGTTTATGAACTAACTCGATGTCCTTCACCGGCTTGGCGGTGATGTTGTAGTTACGGATCATCACCTGACCATCGGTCGGTAAAGTTCGGACTTTGTAGAAAATGCTAGCTCGCAACCACGCTCGATCCGACTGACTGGTGTCGAAGCGGAAAGATCGGTCAATACCTCGCAGCCCGTTTGTGGCCATTTGAGACTTGTATTCGTAACCAACCAAGTTGGAGCCCATTCGACCACCGAAGCTGATGAGCCGGTTTTCCCGCAGCCAATTGGTGTAGTCAGATGCATTGTCCATGCTGAAGTTGAACTTCACATCCTGGAGCATGGCAATTTTCAGCGGCTTTGCCGTGGCGAACGTGAAATTTGAAAATCCTTGAGTGCGACCGTCCTGGTCCCACTGATTGGCGCCGTATCCGCCGCCTACGGAAATACCCCCAACGGTACCTGCGGAGGTTTGATTCACCTGATCTGGGTTGACTCGACCAGCATTCGCGCCAACGGTAATGGACGTAGAAGTTTGCCCAGCCTGCTCGCCGATCATCTGACGAATGTAGCCGTAACTAACCCGCATCCCTTTTCCGAGGTCCACCCAGAATCCGTAATTCCGGTGCTTTTCGTCTCGGTCACTTCCCGCTCGATCGACTGCGACGTCGGATACGCTCACTCCGACATTCTTCGCTACTGCCGTAGACAAAGTATTCGAACTTACGTTCTCATCAGTGCCATTGCTAAAGCTCACTCGTGTTTGTTCAGATTTCAGGTCTGTTCTGGTGTCCAGTTTGGTCTGGTAGGCCAGATATTGCTTGTGACTATCGGGTGCGGACGATAACTGCCCGCCAAAGTTGATTTTCTCGTCGGTGAACTGCACCGCGCCTAACCGACCGAAGTCACGCACAACGTCAATTTTCTCGACCATCTGGGAGAAAAGTTGGCTGGAGCTATTGGTTTGGTTTTGTTGTGAACGTCGATAGGCAATAGACGTCTTGCCATTCACTTGCCAGGCCATGTTGAGGTTCTGAATGCGATTCGAAACATTGGTGGCGTCGTTTACGGCGTCCCATGTACTGGCATCAAAATTAAAGTTCGGTAGGATCTGCCACCTTACGCGAGCGTCGCGCTGTTTGTACCCTTGCAGACTGTTAAGAAGATCGCGCTCAGGATCATTCACCTGATTCATCGCGCCAAAGGAATTGGATACATCACGCGAATTTAAGCGGACGTCAATCTTCTTATCGGTATAGGCGAACTGCTGACGATTGAATCCCGTTCCCGCCGCGTCGGCGGCTGTCTGATTGAACGACAATTGCTTTCCTCTGCCGAACGCCGTTGAGAAACCAAAGTCGGTTCGATCTAGGCCCGCAACATTGCCAAGCGCAGCCCTTTCAAAGGTCATCAGGTTAGCGAAGTCAGAGAATTGACCGCTTAGGTTCTGCTTTCGCCAGGTGACCGTAGTCGCTCCGTTTTTCAGGCTG
>CANFJD010000151.1 GCA_947447315.1 Fimbriimonadaceae bacterium | reverse complement strand
TATGGCCCCTTCTTTCACCAATAACGTGGTTCGTTTAGCTTCTTTTTGATTCAAATTGAGGATAGAAATTAGCCTAGTCAGATGGGCGTCTGCGATCCTCACCTGCTCAATTCGGCTACTGTTGCGGACCCGTTCCAGATTCGCCAAGGATTGTTGAACCCGAGTATTTGCAACCTCCTTATTCGCCCGCGTTGAGGCAACTGCCGTGCGCAAATCATTGACCGTCGCCAGTGCCTCTTTCGCCAGAGCAACCGAACTTTTTGCCGTTCGGGCCAGGACATCTTGCAGCTTAGATTGGGAATCGCTTTGCTGGATCAAAGCATCCGCACTCAACAACTGCGCTTGACCTTCGGAGTCATCCAAAATCACGAGCGCATCGCCCGCGCGAACGGACTTTCCGATATCAACGCGGACCTCACGGACCAATCCGCCGTTGAGTTGACTGGATACGGTGGTCCTTTGCGCGGATTCTAGCACGCCGCTGACGGCCAAGGTGGTCGTTATGTCCTTTAGCCGAACAACACTTACCACTACCACCGGTGGACGACTTGACTTCCATCCTACGAATGCAACGGCAAGGAGAACCACCCCGCCGGCAAGCCAGAACTGGGTTCGGTTCATTGATTTGATAAAAGATTACCGGAGTATTCCTATTGAAACATGTTCGCCCTTTTGGGGACACCGTTCCTAACGCGGTTACGCATAATTGAACGGAATGTCGGCGGGAGTAGCGGGCAGTATCGATATCAACTGCGGCACAAAGCCGAGAATACACCAGCCGTTGCCAACCGCCCCGAACAATCGGGCGGTCAATCTATGGATCCGGAACGTGGCTCTCCGAGGTGCTAGAACCGAAGACTGTCCAACAGGAATAAAACAACCTTCGATACCGAATTTTGTATCCGAATATGAAACAAAAAAGACTTGCTTGTCTTTCGAGAGCAAGTCTTTTTTGTGGTACTCCGGACGGGATTCGAACCCGCGATCTTCGCCGTGAAAGGGCGATGTCCTAACCGCTAGACGACCAGAGCACTTACCGGTTATTATGGCAGAATCGCCCGACGAGAGTCTACGGGAGGGAGAATTTCGTGTTATCTCCCTCTCGCTTCAGGAGTACATTAGCGGGAGTCGGTGACGCTGATCGGCGGCACGGAATCTGGGAATGTGTCTTTCTTCGGCGCTTTAGCAACGCGCCGGGTGGACGTCTTGCGGTTCGTCGGAACCTTGGCAACGCGGCGGGCGGTTACGAACCGATTAGCGTAGTAGCCGTCGGTGAGGTTGCTCACGGTTACGCCGCCACGCGGATTGCTCGCATGGATGAACTTTCCGTTCCCCTGATAGATTCCAACGTGACTGATGCGGTTGCCGTGGGAAGTTCGGAAAAAGACGAGATCTCCGGGCTTTAGAGAGCTGCGAGAGACTCTTTGACCAACGGTGGCCTGTTCGCGGCTGGTCCGCGGTAGTCGCACGCCAACGCTGCGATAGACCTGACCGGTAAAGCCGCTGCAATCGGTGGCGGAGCGGGACATTGCTCCGTATCGATAGCGAGTTCCCCGCCAAGTTTGGGCGCGGGCGACGACGGTGGTGGGTTCGGCGGCCACAAGCGACGGGTTGGAGTAGGTTGGCCGGGAAGAACGGCCGGAGCGCCTCCCTCTTGCCACCTTCTTCGACGACGAGGTAGACGCGGCAAGAGACCGGTGGCGGCGAACGACATCGGCGATTCGCGGCGGCTTACTGGCGGCCAGCAGATCACCGCGTACCCAGCCTTCGGTGCCCATCGGGAAACGGAGTTGATACCAATCGCCGCTGCGGGCGAGAACGCGGACCTTGGTGCCCTGACCGACGAGAGTGATTCGGCTTGATTCGGTGGAGGCGGCGCGGCGAACAATGACCGAATTGCCGGTTACCACCGCATACCGTGAATTGATATTCTTGCTACCCGTTACTTTGCCAGCGGCAACAATCTGACCGGCAGAGGACGGAATCGAAAGGGTGTCGCCAGGACGGATTCGGGTCCAGTTAATGCCGGGATTGGCAAGGCGGATCTTCTTGGGAGTGGTGCCGAGTCGGCTGGCAATCGTCCAGTCATTATCTCCATCACGCACGGTGTATTTGCCGGCGACGGTTACGGTTTGCGGAGCTGATTGGCGGGTGGCGACACTAGATCTAGTGGTACCGGGGATCGAAAGCCGCGTGCCGATCTTAAGATTTTTCCAATTGACGTCCGGGTTGGCGGCGCGGAGTTGGCTAGGCTTAATATCGTAACGGGTGGCGATGTTCCAGTCGTTATCTCCGTTACGAACCGCGTAGCCAGAGCCGGTACGCCCGGAATTTGATTGCTTCGAGGATGGCGAAACTTTTGGAATTACAAGCTTTTGCCCGAGCTTCAACTTGTGGGCATTGTCCAAGCCGTTGGCTTTTGCCAGCTCCGCGATTTTCATGCCGTGGTCGGTAGCGATTTGACCAACGGTGTCTCCGTTTTTAACGGTGTAGATTGTCTGTGCCGAAGCCAGTCGGCCGGTCGCGGAACTTACTAGCATGAAAGCAAGTCCCAAGGTTAAATTCTTGTTTGGCAACATATCTCCTTTGTGCGGTCGGCGAATCACTTCGCAGACCTTCCATTGGCGCCAACCCATGAATGGGTCCCCTGGCAAACGGCTCCGTTGCCGCAGGCTCAGGATACCTCCGCTCGCACGGGAAACAATCCTGCGCGAACGGTAGAGTCGTATCCTAAACCACCTTTAGTCAGGACGTCTTGCCCACTGGAAGTGTTGCGAGATCCCGCAATTATCGGATAATTTGCGTTTCATACGGCATTTTTATGATCAGCGGACCGTATCATGCACAATCAGATCGTTCTGAAGGATGTCAGCCGTAGCCGCTCTTAGTATTGTCATCGTCAATTGGAACACTCGAGATTTGTTGCGATCTTGTTTGGCCTCGATTTACGAATTTCCGCCGGCGCGACCATTCGAAGTGATCGTGGTTGACAATGCCTCCACCGATGGCTCGGCCGATATGGTCGGCGAGCAATACCCTCAGATTCGTCTGATACGGTCAGCCATTAACACCGGATTCGCAAGAGGCAACAACCTCGGGATTGCGGAGGTCTCGGGTAGTTACTGCCTCATCTTAAACCCAGACACCGAGATTCGGAGAGAATCTTTGGACGCAGCTTGTGCGGTTTTGGAACAGAACCCGATGGTGGCCGGGGTTGGCGCCCGACAGATCGGAGTGGATGGCAAGATTCAAAATTCGGTACGCGGATTTCCAACGGCGGGAAATCTTCTCCGGTCGTTTTTGCCGGGGATATTGGGAACGGACGAATATTGGCAACGCGGATTTGACTACGGTCGCCAGCAGACATGTCCGCAACCCATGGCAACCTTCACTCTATTTCGAACCGAAATCTTGATGAGATTGGACGGGTTTGATGAGGCGTTTCCCATCTTCTTCAATGACGTGGACCTTTGCCGGCGAGTTTGGGATTCGGGGACCGAGATTTGGTATAGCCCTGATGTTGAAATTTTGCATCACGGCGGCGAGGGAACGCGTCAGGTGCGGAAGGCGATGATTTGGGAGAGTAGTCGGAGCCTGATCCGGTATCTGAAAAAGCACCACGGACGGGAGTTGGGCACGATTTTGCTGCTTCCGGGGTTAAGTTTGATGGTTTATGCGCTGGCTCTGGTCCGCGCCAAAGGATTCAGCGTTGGATTTCAGCCTTAGCATCACCATCTGTAGTTGGAATACGCAGGAGGACACTCGCAAGTGCTTGGAGTCGCTTTGGGCCGTCCGGGACGAGACCGACTTTGAAGTTATTGTTATCGACAACAACAGCGAAGACGGCTCGCCGGAAATGATTCGACAAGAGTTTCCGTGGGTGCGGTTAGAGGCGATGAGCCGAAATCTTGGGTTTACCGGTGGACACAATCACGCACTTTCCATCCGCAAAGGTCACCACGCGCTGCTTTTGAATAGCGATACCGTGGTTTATCCGGGGGCGCTGAAGACGCTGATGGAGTACGTCGCGGCAGGGCCAAATGCGGGCGTAGTGGGGCCTAAATTACTGAACCCGGATGGGTCGCTTCAGTTTAGTTGCCGTCGCTTCCCTAACCCGACGGCGGCTCTATTTCGAAACACACCGCTGGGCAAGCTGTTCCCAAATAATCGCTTTACTCGCGATTATTTGATGCAGGATTGGACTCACGATGGACCACGGGACGTGGATTGGGTGAGCGGAGCCGCGCTACTGATGCGAGAGGAGCTTATGGATGAGATTGGCTACCTTGATCCCGAATTTTTCATGTACTGCGAGGATGTGGACTATTGTTGGCGGGCATGGAAAGCAGGATTTCGGGTGGCATACCTTCCCGGATCGGTCATCATGCACAAGATTGGTGGAAGTACGGATAAGGCGCCGAACCGGATGATTGGGCGTTTCCACTCTTCCATGCTCCGGTTCTATCGCAAGAACATGCTTCCCCAACGACCAGCGGTGGTGCGTCCATTTGCCTTAGCAGGCGCCATGGTTGCGATTGGATTACGCGCCGGTTTATTCATTTCCAAGAACAAAGTGGATAACCTAAAGCGGAAGTTCTCGAGAACGACTTAACTATGGATCGGTCAATAAAGCTACCGTCGCTACCGCAGGCACTGATGGTTTTGGCGGTGTTTCTCGCCGTGGTCAGCGGTGGACAGGTCCCTAACGACTCAATCCCACTTAGCGATTCGCCGCTGATTGCCGCGCTGGGGGGAGACCCGGCGGTGCCGTTATTGACGGTGGGAATCATTGCCTTTTTGGTGGCGATCGCTGGCATATCGGCGTTTCTGCAACGACGGGTGGTTCAATTCCCAGCGTTGCCCGTGGCGGTTTCCTGCGGGCTATTCCTGGTGAGTTTGCTGGTAAGCATCGTTTGGAGTGGCTTTCGAGGCGTGAGTCTGGGAGCCTCGACGGCTTGGCTGACTTATGTCGCTACTTTCTTTGTGAGCGTGATGGTTTTGGGCCGAAAAAGTGGTCCAAGAATGCTCTTGATCGCCCTGTTAGCGGCCGGCACGGTGGTGAGCCTCAAAGGCATCATGGAGTACGGCGACATGAAGTGGCGCGACCCCACCTGGCGCATTTTTGCGGGTTGGGTTAATCCGAATGCAACCGCTGCGGTCCTGATGATTTGCCTATTTGCGGGCTTGGGGTGCATTCCCCAGCTGTCGAGACTTCCCCGGCTGCTAGCGGGACTGGGCACCACGCTGATCATGGTGGCGATTTACCTGACCCAGTCCAAGGGCGCTTTACTTTGCTTGGGGGCGGGGTTAGTGGCGTTTGTGGTGTTCGCCGCGGTGGCTGGGGGAACTCTCCGGAAGGTGGCGATCGGGGCGGCAGCTTTCGCGGCGGTGGCAGGATTTGCGCTGGGGATAGTGATGACCCGGCCTGCCGCTGGGGGTGGAGCGGTATCCCTGGGGAGAATTTCAAATTCAAGTAACACCTCGGAGCAAAGCGCTGGGTTTCGGCAGGCGCTTTGGAAGGGGACGATTGAGCTGATCAAGGATCGGCCCCAGGGTTTTGGCTTGGGAACGTATCGCCACGAATCGGCGCGGCCAGGAATTACCACGCAAACAGTGTTTGCGCACAACGCTTACCTGCAAATAGGGGCAGATGCAGGGGTGGTTGCGGTACTTCTATTACTGGCATTTTTGGGGCTATGGTTGGTGGTGTTTCTGCGTGGCAGTCGGAAACAGTCCGCCGATATTTCGATTACGAAAGCGGCGATATTTGCCGCGGTCCTGGCGGTTTTGGCTCACTCATTGGTGGACAGCGACCTTTATTACGCCGGAATTGGAGTGGCTGTCTTTGCCCTCCTAGGGGCTGGCATATTGGTAGCGAGCGACGGAGTGACCCCAGAACTGATACCGGCGCGTCTCCGAGGGATGTCGATTGCCAGCCTGACCCTGTTTGTGTTTCTGGTCATGTATCCCGCCGTGAATGAATCTATGCGCAGTCAATCGCGAGACTCTTTGCGTCGCCAAGACTTGGCAGGGGCCAAGGCGAATGCGTTGGCGGCTTTTCAATGGATGCCGATTGACGGGGATGCTCCTTACCTACTGGCAAGGATGTCGCAATCGACAAGCGAGCGGGGCGACCTCCTTCGAATTGCGGTGGAGAATGCGCCAAGCACACGAAATCTGCGCGCTCTCGCGACCAATCTAGCACAGACGGGAGATCGGACCGCGGCGGTGGCGGCGCTGGAATCGGCGCTGCGTCGAGACCAGAACAATCTACTGACGCTGAAGTTGCTGCTCCAAATTCAGAGGGACGGACAAGATCCTGAAGCAGCCAAGGAAACGGCGCAGAGACTGGTAGCGGTGGAACAGACGGGCTATTACCTGATCCGAAGTTTGCCGGAAATTGTTCCCACCGAAACCGCAGAAGCACGCGAGTTCTTGGCCGGTCAGACGTCGGTTAGGCAAGAACAGATTGCACTTTTGAAGCCAGCTTTGGCGATCTACCGTGAGTATCTGGCGAGTACTTGGCCGCTGGTTGACCGGGCGACGAAGGCAGATCCGAACGCAAATTTTGGTGACGAAAACCTTCCCGGGGCTCGGAAACGACTGGAAAATGGTCAACGAATTGCGGAGACTCTAGCGAGTATTTACCGTGCGTCGGGGGATGCGGTAGAAGCGGCAGAGGCAGCGACGGCAGCCGCGGCTTTTCGGGATGCTCTGGTCAAGTAGCTCTCGATCAACTTCTTGACGACGGGACCTGCGAATTCGCCGCCGTGTCCGGCACCCTCGACACGGACACAGACAACGATCTTTGGGTCTTCGATGGGAGCGATGCCGACAAACCAACTGTGGGTCTTTTTGATACGGTTTTGTTCGGCTGATCCGGTCTTTCCTCCCCAGGTGACACCGGGGATTTGGAGTTGCTTCCCGGTACCTTCCTCGATAACGCCGACCATAGACCCCTTGAGCGTCTGCCAGAAGT
>CANFJD010000150.1 GCA_947447315.1 Fimbriimonadaceae bacterium | reverse complement strand
CCCGATTACCGGACCTAGAACCATGGCTCAACTAGACGGATCGCTACGCGCCCTGGAAATCAAGATTTCGGATGAAACACTCGCCGAGATCGACAAGATCTTCCCCGGTCGCAAGACGTCTCCCGAAGACTACGCCTGGTAAGGAGTCTTCCGACTGTGCCGCAGTTTATCTGTGGCACAGCCTTCATGCTGATCACGGACCCTTACGAGTAAAGTGCGTAGCTATTCCATCCGGGTACAAACACTTGGCGGTTCGTAGCCAACTGCCCAATGTGGTACCAATCATGGCTCACCAGATAGTCCAATGCACTGGTGAGGGTGGCTTCATCTGATTCTTGGGTCAGTAATTTGGTCGCATGATCTCTCTTCTGAATAAGCTCACTGACTGCATCTGAAAACGTCGTGGCTGTGGAAACAAAGGATCCCCACTGATGCTCCTCACCTTTCAAATGGGCTTCAAATGCGAAGTAGCACTCGGTAAGGTGGTTGACTGCCTCGTGCGTTGTAAACATGGATTCATGCGCTTTCTCATTCGCCATGTCGGATGGAAAGTCGATCAAAATCTTCTGAAGGGTTTTGCCTGCGGTTTCCACAGAGGCCAATACAAGTGTGTAGGGCGTCATCACGGCATACTCTACTCCCTGTCCTACGACATTTTCTATCTTGTGCATCCATGCGAAATGAGCCACTGACTCCATTTGATGTTTGGTTGGGATATCAAGCCGGCGCATTCCCGATGGGAGACGATGACGGCTCTATCGAATGGTATCAGGCTGATCCACGAGCCCTCTTTCCGATTGAAGGAATTCGCACCAGCCGATCATTAAGAAAACTACTAAGAACGGCCGACTTTGAGATCCGCTTTGATCAGGACTTTGAAGGAACCGTGCGCAATTGTCGCCGCCCGGATGGAAACTGGATTAATGAGGAGATTATTCGAATCTATACGGCGATCCATTTTGAGGGGTGGGCGCACAGCGGGGAAGTATGGCGTAACGGTCGGATGGTCGGCGGCATCTACGGGCTCGGGCTTGGCGGATGTTTCGCCGCCGAATCGATGTTCCACGCCGAAACCGATATGTCCAAGGTGGCGCTCTGGGCAATGGTCGAGCGGTGCCGGGAACTGGGGTTCACCATGTTCGATGCCGAAGTGATGAACCCACATTTAGAATCCCTTGGTGCATTTGATGTGCCCCTGGACGAATACTTAGTTCAATTCCGGGCGGCACAATCTATACGCACACCTTGGAGCGTATACCCTCGGGTCAGTCAGGTTTGAGTTAGTCGACCTTAAAAAGACCCGCTTTTCCGGATGCCAGGAAGTACTTACCTCCGACCACCTTCAGTTGGCCTTTCTTCTCCAGGTCACTCACGATGGTGCTTCCGGTTCGGATGTGTCGGACCGTGTCGCGAACGTTTTCTAGTGTTGCCGATGTAACGTGGTCTCCTGGGAGCTTGCTTGTTTTATCCACTGCTTCCTGGATCGGCTTGGTGACGGCACCAATGGAGCCTGGCAATTCCTTCCCTTCCACGGCGGCTTTCACCGCACCACACTTCTCATGTCCCAGAACAACGATGGTGCGTGCGCCAAGGGCGGCAACCGCATACTCGATGCTGCCCATTGCAACGTCATCCACGGTGTTTCCCGCCACCCTGACCACGAAGAGCTTCCCGATACCCTGATCAAAGATGATTTCGGGGCTGAGTCGCGAATCAGAGCAAGTCACCACGATAGCGAAAGGAGCCTGGCCCTTTGCGGACTCCTG
The DNA here is from genome assembly GCA_947447315.1 of Fimbriimonadaceae bacterium. Classification (GTDB taxonomy): domain Bacteria; phylum Armatimonadota; class Fimbriimonadia; order Fimbriimonadales; family Fimbriimonadaceae; genus Fimbriimonas. The sequence goes on along the minus strand of CANFJD010000150.1, from coordinate 5,250 downwards.
GCGAGCCGAGATCGACTGGTCACCGTGAAGCGACCGTCCCGCCATGAATCGTGAGTTGCCATTCGTCAGGCGATCCAATGCCACTGATGGCGACACGGAGACGGATTTCGTCACATCCGCGGTGTGGGCAACGACGGTCAGTGAGGCAACTAGGGTGATGTATGCAAATTTGTTCATATGCAGTGGTTCTCCACGCCGAATTGAAACAAGATCCCGGCGATCGGAGTTCGGGAAATCGACCTGGTAAGCGAAAAATGCTGACAAAAGATTCAGGAATCCCTTGTCGCGCCAAGTTTGTCCGATGAATTGCGGCGGTCAGACGCAAAAAAGCCCGGCGATACATGATCGCCGGGCTATCTTAGCAGTGCTTACTTGATTGCGTAGAACTTGGCGTCAAGCGAACCGATGTAGATGGTGCCGTCTCCAGCCACCGTGGGCGAGGCGTGGATCGCACCACCCGTCAGATAAGTCCACAGGCGGACACCTGTTGCGGTGACTGCGTAGAGCTTCTTATCGGACGATCCGAAGTAGACCGTTCCATCGATAGCAAGTGAAGGAGCGGATTCAACGTAATCACCCGTCGTCAGCTGCCATTTCTTCGCGCCTTTAGCCGTCAGGGCGAGCATCGTCTTCCCGGTTCCTACGTAGACCGATCCATCGGCAGCAACTGCCGGGGCCGATCCAATGTTCGAACTGGTGAAGTACGTCCAGCGGATCGAACCATCTGGCTTGTACGAGAAGATGCCACCGCTGTTGGAGCGAACAAATACGTTGCCGTCTTTATCAACTGCCGGGGAACTTGTGATGATGCCGCCGGTCGCTTGCTTCCACTTTAGTGTTCCGCTTGCGCTGATGACGTAGATCGCGCCATCCGTCGATGTCACGTAGACAGTTCCGTCGGGTGAGACTGCCGGAGAGGCTACGATTCGGTCAAGGGTCGCATAAGACCATCGGAGAGTTCCATTTGCCTTCACGGCGTACAGACTTCCGTCGTACGATCCGAAGAAGATCGTGCCATCCGGTCCGATCGCTGGCGAAGAAAGAATCACGCCATTGGTTACAAAGGTCCACTTCAACGTACCGTCCGCCTTCAGAGCGTAGAGCTTGTTGAGTGATCCAAAGTAGACCGTCCCATCGGTAGCAATAGCTGGTGAGGAGTAAACGGAACTCTCAGTAGCGTAGGACCACTTCAACGTTCCATCTGGATTCAACGCATCGATGCTGTGCTTTGTATCGTCGCCGCCAACGTAGATCGTGCCATCCGGTCCGATCGATGCCGACGAATAGATCGCCTGATTCGCTTGGAAAGACCACTTCAACAGTCCAACTGCGACCGGACCAGAACCTTGACCAGTGTTCCCGCCGTCACCACGGTACTTCGGCCAAGCCGAATCTGCCAGTGCCGGCCCCTGCGTTACCCGAAGGGTAGTAGTTGGCTTGATGCCAATGTTGGCTCGGATTGTCGCGATAACGTCCGAAGCAACGGCCGTCGTTTTGATTTCAAAGGTGCCAGTAGATTTACCAGCCTCGACCAGTACCGTCGCCGGAACTGGGGCGCTAGCCCGATTGGAAGTGAGCGGAATCGTGACGCCGCCAGTAGCAGCAGCTCCGGTAAGCGTTACCGTTCCAATTGCCGTTCTTCCACCAACAATGACGGGAGGATTCACCGTGATGGCAGTAACCGTCGGTGCAAGCACCTTCAAAGTTGCCGTTCTCTCGGAACTTCCTCGCTTGGCAGAAAGGGTCACGACCTCATCCGCCGCCACTGGCGACGTCTCGATCTTGAAGGTTGCGGTGGTCAAGCCAGCAAGGACCTTAACCGAAGCCGGTACCGTTGCGCTTGCCGATCCGCTCGAAAGGTTAACCGTCACCCCGCCGACAGGTGCCGGCTCCGATAGAGTTACGGAACCGCCGGAATCTTTGCCACCAATTACGCTTGAGGGTGAGATCGCAATATCGGCGAAGGGAGCTTGAACCGTAAGATCCGCTGACCGGGTTCGACCGCCGGACGTTCCCGAAATGGTGGCAACCGTATCGTCGGTAACCGCTTTCGTCTTAATCGTGAAAGTTGCCGTGCGTTGACCGGCAGGAATGGTAACCGAATCCGGAAGGGTTACGGATGGGACCGACGAAGTGAGTACGATCTCTGTTCCAAAAGTTGGACTATCCGCCGAAAGAGAAACGGTACCAACGCTTGACAGTCCGCCGAAAACTTTCGTAGGGGCGACGGTCAAAGACAGGACACGCGCCGCCGTTATCCGAAGGTTTGCGGTAGCAGTGGATCCACCGGTTGCTGTAATCGCTGCCGTGCCGGTTGCCGGCACGCCAAGGGTCGAAATCGTGAAAGTTGCCGTCTTCTCACCCGGAAGAACCGCTACGGTTGCGGGGACCGACGCTGCCGCCGTGTCAGATTCGAGAGAAACGACGAATCCCTTGGAGGCGGCGGCACCCACCAGAGTGACCGTTCCCGTGCTGACGTTTCCAGCTAATACCGAAGTCGGATTCAATGTTAAGGTCGAAACACTTGTTACGCCGACCTTAAGCACGGTGGTAGCGGTGACTCCACCGCCTTTTGCCGTGACGGTTACGTCGGTATCGGCGTCCACCGGACTCGTTTGGACCTTAAAATTCGCCGTGGTCTTTCCTGCCGGAACGACAACCCAAACTGGGGTGGTGACTAAACTATTGTCAACCGACAAGGGAACCGTAAAGCCAGAGGCTGGAGCTTTGTCCGTAAGCGTGACCGTACCGACCGCGGAGAAACCACCGACCACCGGGTTAGGAGCAACGCTCACCGTCGAAATAGCTTGGGCCAAAACTGCCGTAGTGGTGGCAAGGACGGCGCTTAAAAAGACACCTACCTTTAAGCAAATGCGTGATGCAATGAGAAATCGTGTCATGGATCTATTCAGCGGATACTGTCAAACCGACTCGCCCAATTATAAACCGATTCCCGTGGTTTCGGCGCATATAGAGGCAGCGTAAAGATAAAAAAGCTCATTTCAATAGAACTTGAGCTCAAAATCTCGCTTAAACGGACGACGCGGCCCTTACTCTGAAATCTGTCGTTCAATCCGTTGATCCGGGATCAGCCACATGGCGGCGACAATCACGTAGCAAGCGCAAGCCAAACTCGGCACAAAAAAGGACAATGCAATCCCGGCGACGTAAAGCCCCACCGATATGTTTCCCTTAGTGTCGCGTCCAATCGCGCGGGCAAGGTGCGAATCCTTTCGGTGACCCTTAAGAAGACACTTCACCATGATGCTATAAGCCATGCCGCAGCCCAAAAGGACCACCCCGTACAGGGCCGTAGGCGTTGCGGAGAAATGGTTCTCTCCCATCCAGGCGGTGGCGAAAGGAATGAGAGACAGCCAGAAAAGCAAGTGATGATTTGCCCACAGGGTCGGGCCATTCACCCGCTCGGCTGCCTGGTACAAGTGGTGGTGATTATTCCAGTAGATACCGACAAACACAAAGCTAAGCAGGTAGCAAAGGAAAGTTGGCAGCATCGGCTGCAGTGCAGCCCAGTTGTCGTGTTCTGGAACCTTTAGCTCCAAAACCATGATCGTGATGATGATGGCCATCACCCCATCGCTAAACGCTTCCAGTCGTCCCTTTTTCATTGCTCCATATGTCAGTCAAACACGACCACTGTTAGTTTACGGGGTTTGTGAGAGGTTTCGGAATCGCGAAACACGTCGATCAGGGATGTCTGCAGGTCACTCGACAATCGATTAAATTTGTAGATCACCAATGTAACGGCAGCGATCGGTAGCCATTCCAGGTCGCTCAGGCAGTCAGCGAGCGCATCCAGATTCTGTCCGTAGTAAGAAGGAAATCGAAGTGCTTCCCCGATGTTCTTCAGCAAAATCTCCTTCTGCTCAGCCGAATCCCCATCCCGAACTGTGACCTCACACACCTGACCCGTGATGTGGATCACGGGGTCACCTTTACGAAGTGTGCGTAGTGGTCACCGGTAAACCAGACCTGTCCGGTGCCGCCAATGATGATGCGAGCCGGCCCCGGAAAGGGAATACCGGTTTGCGTATAGACAAACTCTCGATAGGTATTGCGCGGGGCGGCCGGTAACAGGCCCTCTCGGTTTTGAAAAAAGGAGCCGTCATTTCGGTGACGCAGCTGCACCCCGTCGCGGATACGCTTCAATTCGGGATTCAGGTCAACCTTGCCGCGATAATTCTCGGTGCCGTAATTCACGATCGTCGCATCTTTGATGATGGGCACCGGCAACTTGACAAGGTCAATCTGCGGACGTCCGAAGGTGGGTCCATGGGCGCTCACCACCCCAATCATCATCAGAAGCGCAAGAAATAGGCGACGCATAGCGGCCCATTTTACTAACAGAAGCCGAATTTGTGATTTTCTCAGAAAAAAAACACTCGTCGACTAAATTCTTGTGAATTCGTATTCTCATGCTGTATAGTGTTTGTGAATTCGTATTCACGACCATGTCGTCGAGGATGGGAGCCAAGCCAATGAGGGTGACGCAACAAGATATCGCGAAAATAGCCAGCGTAAGCCAGGCAACCGTTTCGCGTGTTCTGGCTGGTGACGAAAAGGTTGAAGCCGCCATTCGGGAACGCGTCATCAGCGTGATGCGGGAGCACAATTACCAGCCTGACGTGCGTGCCCGATCACTCCGAAGCAAGCGCACGGGACTCATCGGCCTGGTGCTCAATCGACCCGCCGGCGGTCTTGGCGAAGACCCATTCTTTTCTGGTCTCATCGCCGAAATCCTGGACAAATTATCGGGGCGCCCTTACCACCTCTGCATGGATTTGGTCAGCACCCAGGCTGGGCAAAGCGCCATCTATGATGAGATGCTTCGCACGCGCCGTGTGGATGGCCTTATTCTGGTCGAAAGCGAGGCAACCGACGACCGTATTCAACGACTGCAAGAAGAGGGATTCCCGTTCGTCCTCATTGGTAACCCCATGGATTCCGATTCAATCCACTCGGTGGACAACGATAACGTGCTCGCGGCCGAAACGGCCACCCGTCACTTGGTGGAGCAGGGATACCAGAGAATTGGCATTCTCGCCGCCCGAAGAGGCGTAACGGTGAGCGACGATCGAGTCGCTGGCTATCAGCGTGCGTTACGTACTACTCAGGGACACGACCTCATTCGATTTGGCGATTTCGGTGCGGAAGCGGCTCGTCAAGTGGCGCGGGAGTGGCTGACATCGTCTGACCGACCAGATGCCCTCGTCGTTCTTGACGACTTCATGG
>CANFJD010000149.1 GCA_947447315.1 Fimbriimonadaceae bacterium | reverse complement strand
GGTACTTATCCGTTCTCCCCATTTGGCGGCCGTAGCCACGGACTTGCTCACAGCTCAAACCTTGCACTCCGATCTCTTCGAGCGCGGTCTTAACATCCTCCAACTTATTTACTCGAATGTAGGCCTCGATCCGCTTCATCACGAGCAATCTTACTTTGAATTCACAACTTCCGCGTGCGAACTCATCGTTGTTCACGTCCTGAATCGTTACGGTGCGGTACGAATCCACAACTGCGAACGTTTGCTTCTGGCTAGGATCCGTTTTGATCTTGGTCGGAAGTTTTCTCGCAACTGCCGGGTTTGTTCTGGGCACCGTCAGCCCCGCCGCGATTGCTCTTCTCGGCCTTGCACCGGTCGTTTACGGTCTGGAGCTTAATCGTAGAGCGACGTTACACCTCACTGATCATCGTGAGGCTCAAATAACAAAACTTGAAAACCTTCAAGTTCAGATTGACAGCCAACGTGATGCAATTGACACCTTGGCGGAGGGCCTCGACGCCGCACTGATGATTTGTGACGCGCGGGGAGCGATTGAGTATGCGAACGGGAAGGCACGGACACTCTTCCGGGCTGACGCACCAGAGGGAAAGTTCCTATTGACTGTGACCCTTTCTCATGAGACCGAAGCTTTGGTGCAAAAAGTTGCCGCATCTGGTCAACCCGAGATCGCGGAACTCACATTCTCGTACCCATCCGAGGAAGTTGGCTTGGTAAAGGCGTGGCCATCAAGCGGCAACCGGGTCTTTTTGAGCATCTTCGAGATTACGGAGCTTCGCAAACTGGAACGTATCCGGAAAGACTTTGTGGCCAACGTCTCACACGAAATGCGAACGCCGATGACGATTATTCGAGCGATGGCGGAAACCCTGCTGGACGAAGACGATGATCAGCTGAAGGAAAAGTACCTCGGCAAAATCATCAGCGAGGTTGATCGGCTTTCCTCCATTTCTCAAGACCTGCTCATCCTGAGTACGGCCGAACTGAATCCGGTGAGAAAGCAAGATTGCGATATTGCGGAGATTTTTCGGACCGCACTGGTTCAGCTGCAAATTAAGGCAGCGGATAAGGCACTGAACCTGAAGTATGAGGGACCGTTGCAGTGTTTAATCAGCGCAAACTCAGCCCAGATGGTTCAGATTGCGATCAATTTAATCGACAACGCAATTAATTACACTTCCACCGGCGAGGTTGTTGTCACGCTCACGCCATCCACATCCCAGGTCCAAATTGACATCCGAGATACAGGGTACGGGATCGCGAGTGAACATCTAGGGAGAATTTTCGAACGATTTTATCGAGTAGATCGGGCGCGGAGCCGAAGCACCGGTGGCACCGGGCTCGGACTGAGCATCGTAAAGCACATCGTGGAAAGCCATGGTGGAACGGTTACGGTGGAAAGTAGCCTCAATGAAGGATCGACCTTCACCGTAATCTTGCCGACGCATTGAGTTTGCGCAGGAGCGAACGTACCGCTTCCGATGCCTTCCCTGACCGACTCAAGGCGATCACCGCAACCTCTTCTGGCCGGTCGGTTGCATCAAACGCGAATGCGGTTTGGTCTCCGGGACATCGGTTCACCAGCCAATGGCGGCCATATCGACGATACAGAGCCCATTGGAAAGGTTGCTGGCCACTGGGAATCTTCCAGGAAACCGAGGTATCAGTTGAGGAAAGCTCCGGAGTGGAAGGCGCGGAGCCCGAGATCCAGGGACTTTCCGGCACAAAGGCTGTCGTCGCGTAAGGATCTCCACGCAGCAGGTCTGACAGGCCGTTGGCGTTTTTTAAGAACGTCTTCATGCTGAAGTGCACTTCCCCATCGCCTCCTGCCTTTCTTATCGTTTGGATTTGATTGATAATTTCAGTAGGTCGCCAGTTACCTTCGGCGGGCATCACTCGGCTAGTAAATAGTCCCGGCCATAAGTGACGGCCCTTAATATTTTGTGACTGCCAATAATCGAGCAGCCGCGGGAAGCTTTGTGCCGTTTGGGCGATCGGCCAGTACAATTGAGGAGAAAAATAGTCGCACCACCCCTCACGAAGCCATTTCTGGGCGTCGGCGAAGAGTTCTGCATACTGATCAACCCCTGCCTTGATGCCAGATGGAATCCCCGGGCGGTAAATACCAAATGGGCTGATCCCAAACTTGACGGTTGCCCGTTCTAACTTGATTGCCTGGTACATGCCGCGGACGGTGTCATCCACGTTTTTGCGGCGCCAATTATCTCGAGTGAGAGTGCCGCCACGCCTCTGATATGCCAGAAAGCTCCGCTCGTCGGGAAAAGGCTGCCCCTTCTCCGGATAGGGATAAAAATAGTCGTCGATGTGAACCCCGTCAATATCGTATCGACGGACAATATCCCGCGTCACCGCGATGATCCTTTTCTGAACATCTGGTTCACCCGGATCCATCCAAAGATATTTGCCGTAGGTCTTGACCAATTCGGGACGGGTCTTCGCGATATGCGAAGATGCGATCGGACCCTTTTGGGCAGGATGAAACGCCCTATAAGGATTCAGCCAGACGTGCAGTTCCATTGCTCGTTCATGCGCCAATTTAACCGCGAACTCGAGTGGATCCCAATTAGGATCCGGCCCACACCCCTGCCGGTTGGAGAGGAACTCTGACCATGGTTCCAGTTTGGACGCATACAAAGCATCGGCGGATGGCCGAACTTGAAAAATGATCCCGTTTAGACCGATTTCGCTGGCACGATTGAATATCGCCGTGAGCTCGTCTTGCTGCTGTCGGGTGGACAGCGTTCGCTTGCTTGGCCAGTCGATATTGTCGACGGTAGCAACCCATGCTGCTCGAAACTCTCTTGTCAAGGGTGGAAGCGGATCCAAAGTAAATTCGGTGATCGCCAGGGTCAGCAGCACGAGGATGGTTTACCCATTTATTTCTCGGAGCGGCGTTATCCTTGCTGCTCAGCGGTAGCATCTTTTCATGGCTGATCGACCAGACATTGACGGCTCCCAAATTGAACATCTCACCGTCACCATTGGTCGACTAAAGATCCCAGAGCTGCCGGTAATCAACCAGATTCTCGTCGCCGGCGATCAAGCGACTTATCGGGAGGAAGGCGCGGTGGTGGAGACCGCAGCCCCTTACCAGGTGAAAGTTGAGATCACCGAAGCCGATCTTTGCGCATTTGTCAGAACTCAGCTACCCGATCGTCTTCGCCTTCGTGATCTCAGAATCACCGAAGTTGGCATCGAATTCTCGGCCGATGCCGTCGTCATCGTCCCAATTCCGGTTCGCATACTCCTTCGCCTCGCCGTTCTAAACGAATCCGAAATCCACGTTGTCGCCGACAACGTGAACGTCCTCGGGGCCGGTCCAAAGCAGCTGATCTCCAACCAACTTCAGCTACTAAACCCGATCCTACGCGCCCGTGACCTACCAGTTCCGATTCGCTTCACGGGAATAGTCCATGAATCGACCGTACTCACGATTACGGGAATTCTGGAACAGACAATTTCTCTTAACAGTTTCGTGATATAAAATTGGAATGGGAACAGTTGGGACAGTTTTAGCAATCGGATCGTTGGTAATCGGGCAAACCATTCCGGTCACGACATATGTTCCAAAAGACACTAAGTTTCGCGGATCGTACGCCCTCAAAGATCTGCCCAAGCAATACCATGCTTATACCATTAGCACTGGCGACAGCAATTTTTTAGCGATGTTGCCGATGATGTTTCAAGCGGCGGCACCCTCGCAAAATACAAATGTTCGGCTGATCGATCTCTTCACGGTTAGCTACACGAGCGGCGAGACAGTCGTGTTTGAAGGGGCCGATTACTTAGTGGCCTATGTCCCCACTCCGTCAAAACTAGTAGGATTGCCGGAGACATCACTCACCGAAATTCAGCTCGACCTCACCTTCATCCGAAAAGACCGCATCATTAGTTATGGCCCGAAGGAAGATTTGGATCCTGAAAAGCTGGCGTCCACCAAATCTGGAATGGAGAATCGTAATTTGTCGGGCGACAGCCGACTTTCAAACCTGAAGCAACTCGGACTCAGCTTTGCCCTGTATTCATCCGACGCCGATGATGTGATCCCGGCTACCGAGTCCACCGCAGATGCGCAAGAAGTGACTTTCCCTTACGTCGAAACGGCAGAACGGTGGCGAACACAAAATCCAAATGGTGGAAGAATATTGTTCAACACCAAAATCGCTGGGATCAGCCAGACGGCGGTAGAGAAGCCGGATGAGACGATTTTGCTTTTCGATGAGAAGCCTTGGCCCGATGGGAGGCGGGCGATTTGCTATGTCGACGGTCATGCCGCCTTCCTTTCGGAATCGGATTTTCGGCAACGGATATCACTACGCTTCCCGAACTTCCCCCGGAAGATGATCAAAATTACGAACAAGAGGACCTTCCCCACGACCGTGCTGAAAGAATCTCCTTCAGCCCCACCTCCAATCCGGTAAGCAAGCCGGTCGGGTACCTTAATTGTTCGCCGGGCGAGTGGCGAAATTGGTAGACGCACTGGATTTAGGTTCCAGCGGTTAACAGCTGTGAGAGTTCGAGTCTCTCCTCGCCCACCACCCTGATGCTACTACCCAGGCACGGGATGCAGGATTTGTCCTTCGCAAAATGCCCGAATAATCTCTACCGTCGTTTGCCGGATTCGCTGTTTTGCTTCCGTGGTGTCAAAGGCCAGGTGTGGAGTCACAAGTACTTGGGGATGCCGCATCAAAGCTTCGTTGACCCGGTGAAACTCGTCGAGTAAGCCATCCCGAATGGCTTCTTCCCCTTCCAAGACGTCGAGTGCGGCTCCCGCCAAATGCCCGGAATCGAGTGCCGACAACAGCGCCGCGCCCTCCACAATGGCTCCCCGCGCGGTATTGACCAAATACGCTCGCGGTCGCATCATTGGCAGGGTTCTGGCATCGATCAGATGATGCGTTTCGGGAGTGAGTGGACAACACAAAGCTACGATATCGGACTGGCCAAGCAGTTTTTCGAATGGGACGGAGTCTTCCCAAAATGGGTCAAAGAAACTTACATCCATCCCAAAGCCAGCGGCAATGGAGCCCAAATGCCGACCGATCTTTCCATGACCCACAATTCCCAGGTGTCTGCCCGCCAAATCGATGCCCTGCAATCCACCCAACTGGAACTTGCCGATGCGAGAATTCGCCACCGCCGCCGGAATGTGACGAGTCAGCGAGAGAATTAGACCCATCGTAAATTCGGCAACGGTGACCGACCCATACTCCGGGACGTTGCAAACGGCAATTCCCCGTCGCTTTGCAGCTTCCAAATCAACGTGATCAAATCCCGTGGAACGAGTGATGACGACCTTCAACTTGGGGAGAAAATCCATTTCGGCAACTCCCGTCCTGTGCTGGTGAGCCACCGCCAGCACGTGCATTTCGGGGTAACTGCGGTTTGGTGGCCCCGGGCAAAACTCCACCCCCAAATCTGCGAGAACCTTTCCAAAAAACTCAGTATCTTGCAAATCCGCGCTGGCTACCAAAACCTTCATGCCCCAGTATAGAATCACCGCCGGCCGATTGAACAAGTGTCAAAAGCGTGTCTAGTTCTTGACCCACTTTACGTGACTATCCAAATAAACCACAGCACGACCACCCGGTCCTGGCACATAACCCATCACGGTGTTCTGAGGGTCCTTCACCTTACTGGTGTTCCCGCCACCATACGTATAGTTGAATCGCCCCACCATATCTGCATTTTTGATGTAGGGAATAACAGCCTTTTTCCAATCCGTCCGCGCCGATGGCAGTTCATCGTCCATGTCTGCCGCGAGAATTGCAAATGCGGTGCCAACCTGCTTAGCGATCCCGATTGCCTCTTCACGGGCCAATTTATCCCGCCACTCGTCAAAGGTTTGCTTATCCACCAACACCACGGGCCGCACAAATAAGGATCCCTGAGCGATGTAGGAGACTGCGTTCCAACTGGGGGACACATTTGCTTCGGAAACGTCTCCCGCCACCAAGCCCGATTTCTCTTTGTTAAAAATTACCGCCGACTTAATTTCTTGCTGAATGGCGCCGGTCGGAATACTTACCGGAACCACTGAAACTCCGGCTTCGGCGGGGGGAGGCTCGACTTCCTTATCGGCATCCTTTGGCTTTTGGTACGGTGACAGCTGCCCCGTTTCCCAATCTACCTTTTGCCACTCGTAGTGAAACTTACTAGAACCTGGTTTTGGAGGCAGCTTCAATAACGCCAGACTAGTTTTGCCATCCGAGCTCCAACTCATCATGACCAGGGAATCGGGAAGATCCATCGACTTTACGACTCCGCTTGGACCGATGATCCCCGCACGCCAACGCGAGAATTTGCCGTCATGAAATTCACCAACGCTGTATATAACTTGACCGGTTGTCGGAGAAACTTCGGTTCCACCGTAGCCATCGTTGGGACCAGACAAGTGAGTCACCTTTCCGCTGCCCGACAGAAAATATCCCGCAAAATCGCCAGGACTGCCAGAGCCGTCTCGTAAGCCGGTGAAAACGAACGCTGAAGAGTTTGGCACTGCCGTGATGTCCATCGGTCGCCAATGATCGCTAGACTCACGGAAAACCCTGGTGGAGAGACGGTTTTCAAACGTGTAACGCCAGATTTCAACGTTGAGACCATCTGGGTCCCCTCCCGCACCGCTGTGAATGACTCCTTTATTCGAATCCATTGCCGAGAGCCAATCGGCATTAGTCTTCACGGTGTCTTGGCGAAAAACAAGCAGTGCCTTACCGTCTGCAGACCACTGATACTTTAATATTCGTCCCGGAATAGCCAACTCCGGTGGACGGAGGATAGCTACCTTGTCGCCCACGGGAACAGCGGAGCGTATTGCCGAGATCAGCGTCGGATCCGGCACCTGCATCAAAAGGATCGCAGCAAAAAGCATCATTGTAAAGACGGGAAAAGCGTTAGTGCAGGTTCGTCAGAGTCACACCCGGCTTTACGCCGAGCTTAACCGCCATTCCCTGCTTCACCTCAAGGACGTACATTGCCGGACCCGCACTGGGCACCGGTG
>CANFJD010000148.1 GCA_947447315.1 Fimbriimonadaceae bacterium | reverse complement strand
ATCCGAAGGCAAACCCACCGCTTCCGACTTCGCGAGTTCCTGGCGATACTGCCGTTCGGGCTGGCCAAATCCGGTGTATCCGCCCACGCCGCAAACGCCGCACACGATAAACAGCGCGCCCACGCCCCAAATCACTTTATTGCCCGCTTTCCCCATATCCCCTGCTAATGGACGCGATGACCCCCTAGAGTAGTTGCGAGTAGTTGCGGCTACCGGGCAAATCCAGTCTTTAACCTTCTGGCGGCGGCAGGATGGTGATTCCGTAGCGGGCGCATAACGGAACCAGTACCGCCGGATCGGGCGGACCCGCGGCCACCTCGCTCATCTCGTAGAACATATCTTCAATGCCCGCCGGTACCGCGTGGAGATAAAACCGCGCCGGAACGTCGCCATAAATCCGCCAACCGTGAATCTCGCCTTTCGGCAAGAAGATCGAATCTCCCGGCCCGGCAATGTGCGTACCCGATGCATCCGTGACTTCCACTTGGCCCTCAAGGATGTGAAAGGCTTCGTCTTCCCGCGCGTGAAAGTGCGGAGGCACAAAGCTGCCCGGGTTGCCGATAATCTCCACGAATGAAAATGCACCCCCGGTCTCGGCTCCGGTTTGTAAAAACCGATAAGTGTCGCCCAAAACAATTCGAGATTCCTGAGCGGAAGCAGGCAATATGGACACCGGCATAGTGCTAACGATGGTACTCAAGCACGTTCTAGAGTGACAACCGCCCACAGGACTAAGGTCGCGGGCGCCCACCGGACGCCCGCTCATCTTGCGACTATTCCAGACCCAGCGTTTTTGCCAACAGGGCCTTCTGCGCGTGCAGGCGATTCTCCGCCTGCGCCACGATTCGGCTTCCGCGACCGTCAATCACCTCATCCGTAACCTCCAGTCCGCGGCGGGCCGGGAGGCAGTGAAGGAAAATGGCAGACGGATCGGCCAGTGCCATCACATCGGCGTTCACCTGATACGGGCGGAATGTCTTCAGCCGCTGATCTTGTTCCCGCTCGTCGCCCATCGAAACCCACACGTCGGTGTAAACCACCGCGGCATCGCGCAGACCTTCCACTAAGTCTTCGGTCTGGGTCAATCCATCCATCTCTTCTAGCTGGAAGTTCTTGGGGCCAATCAGCGTAACTGGATAGTCCAAAGCAATTCCCAACTTAGCCAAAGACCGAGCCACGTTGTTTCCGTCGCCCACATAGGCGATCTTCACCCGCTCGTTGCCAAACTCTTCCCGCACTGTCTGCAAATCTGCCAAGGCTTGGCAAGGATGCTCCCAGTTGGTGAGCGCGTTAATCACCGGCACATCGGCAATCCGGGCCATCTCCTCCAAATCTTCCTGCCAGTACAGCCGCGCCACAATCGCCGAGCACCACCCGTTCAGATTGCTGGTCACGTCGCGCAGGGATTCGCGCGAACCCATGGCGATATCGCCTTTTCCAAGGTGAATCGCGTGTCCGCCCAGCTCATAAATCGCCGTCTCGAACGAGACGCGCGTCCGCAGCGATTGCTTCTCGAACACCATCGCCACCGTTCGGTTTTCCACCGGTGCGATCGCCGCTGGTGCCAGTTTTCGCCGCTGCTTTTGGTATGCCGCCAGCGATAGAACCTCTTCCATCTGGTCGGTGGTCAAGTCTTCGATTCGCAAAAGATCGTGGTAAGCCTTCGTTTTCGCAACCGTCGACCGTACCACCGGCGGTACTGTGACTTCGGCTTCCATCGCCTGGGCCAGTAAGGTCAGCGCCTGTGCCGCTTCATCCTCGGTGAGCACCAGTGGTGGCACCAAGCGCAAATGGAAGTCGTCCGTCGCGTTGAGGATTAACCCGAGCCCAAACGCCTTCTTTACGATTTCTCGGGCAATGGGTGTCTCCAATTCCACGCCAATCATCAAGCCGCGGCCGGAGGTCTTCACCACGCCGGGGAAAGTTGCCAAGCCCGCCTTCAAGTACTGACCGACGCGTTCGGTGTGCCCCAGCAAATCTTGGTGTTCGATGGTGTCGATCACGGCCAGAGCCGCCGCGCATGCCAGCGGGTTGCCGCCGAACGTCGATCCGTGATCGCCCGGCACCAGCACCTTTGCCGCCTCGCCCCGCGCTAAAATCGCCCCAATCGGCACCCCGGAACCCAAGCCCTTGGCCAAACATACGACATCCGGCAGGATTCCCGCGTGCTGATACGCAAACCACTTTCCGGTTCGACCCATGCCGCACTGAACTTCGTCGCAGATCAGCAAGCAGCCAAATTCATCGGCCAAGCGCCGCGCTTCCTGCAGATATTCGATCGGCAAGTCCAGCACGTTGCCCTCGCCCATCACCGGTTCCAGCATGATCGCGGCCGTGCGCGGACCAACCGCCGCGCGGAGGGCCTCAACATTCCCCGGTTCAATGTGGACAAACCCCGGAACCACGGGCCGGAACGGGTGCTGATACGCTTCCTTGCCGGTCGCCGAAAGTGCCCCGAGGGTGCGCCCGTGGAAAGCGTGATCGAGGCAGATAATCTGGTAATCCCCATCGAGGCCGCGATTGTTGGCGTGCTTCTTGGCGATCTTGATGGCGGCTTCGTTGGCGGTCGCGCCGCAGACGGCAAAGAACGCCCGATCCATTCCCGAGATATCAGCCAGCCGCTGCGCCAGCTTGGCCTGCGGTGCCGTGAGCAGGATGTTAGAAACGTGAATGAGCTGCTGGGCCTGGCGGGTGATGGCAGCCACCACGGCCGGGTGACAGTGACCGAGTTGGCAAACGCCAATGCCAGCCAGCAGGTCCAAGTACTCCTTGCCCCGGTTATCCCACAGGCGGGATCCGGCACCCTGGACAAATAGGGCGGGCATTCGGTTGTAAGTTTTGTAGACGAAATCGTCGTCGAGCTGTTTGATGGTGTCGTATTTGAGCATGCGTGCGTAGCGAAAAAAGATCGCTGGGCGAAGACCGACAGGGCGGCTTGGAAGGGGGAATGTGAGAGATTGGCTCTCAAATTTCGGGGCATCCGGCAAGTATCACGGCCAGAAACCCCTAGCTACGACGCAGACGACGCACCGCGACCACCAAGGATCGATTTCGGGTGCTTCGTGCCATTCCGAGTTATTTTTACCCAAAACTGGGTCCAAATCACTACAATTTTCAGGGGGAACCATTGCGAATACCGAAAAGCTCGAATATAATCGCAGTGCCAACTCGAGGGGAGGCCACTGTTTTTAACAAAATGGTTGGCTAAGACGAGATGCGGTAAATCCACCCGAAAGGGTAACACTCAGGAGGTGTTTGCAAAAAAAATGACTAAGAAGATTTTCGCGCTCGTAATGGTGATCAGTGTGATTGGTGGCGTTCTCGCAGGCTGCAGCCAGCCGGCAGCAGAAGAAAAGGACAAGGGTACGACGGCCGCAACTGCGACCGGTACGACCGCTGGTACCGAAGAAAAGAAGACCACCGGCGAATAAGCCAACTCTATCACACGCATTTAGCGAGTGGAAAAGTGACCCCAACGAGTTTCTCGTTGGGGTCTGTTTTGTTTCAGGGCCGGGATTTCGCTCCCTTTAGCCGATTAAGCTCAATTTGGCAAGCGCCACACTGGTGGCTGTGGGCGTTGGCGTACCACTTCTGCAGCGGATTCGCCCGGCCCGTGGCTGTCTTCTCCAGGATGTTCTGCATATGGCGGCAGGCACAGCTGGACCCGTCCGAAGGGTCTGAAGGGTGGGAATCCGCGTGGAGTTTCATGCGGCTTAGTTCAGGTCAATCGCCATGGTCAACTTCGCTTCGCCTAGGTTGACTTCCGCAAAGGAGCACCAGATGCGAACGCTGGCGACGCTCTTGATGTAGCTGGGGATTGCGGCGTCGCGGTGGGTCTTGTTGCCGGCAACCTTCAGCTGGTTAAGCAGGAAGACATTGCCCGCCTTATCAATAATCTGGATGTGCGGGGCTGGGGTCTTGGGGATCACAAAATCCGGGCTGAGCTTTACCATCCAGCCTTTGGCGGAATGGGAGATGGTGGCGGAGCCTTTGTTGACTTCAATGCCCTTGAACTGGCCGGTGGTGGCCATCATCATGGAGTCCATTTTCATGTCGTCCTTCATATCCTGGAAAGTCGGGGCGGCGATGGCGGCAGAGGTGGCTCCCAAGAGGGAGAAGGCGGCGACGAGAGAAGTGATCTTGTTCATGGTTGTTTTCCTTTCGGTTCTTTTTTGTTAGAGCTTTTTTGCTCGTGTCTTCGTAATGAACGCGGTTCCCTTTTTGTTTCGAGTTTCTTTGAAGTTTTTGATTACTGCAGGTTGCCGCCGGTTTTCGAGTCTGTATGAGAGGTGGGATCAGGTCAGGCCTGCTCAGACCCGCAGAACCAACGAACGCGGCCTAACGCGGGAAATAGCCGCTTCGGGTGAAATGGAAGGTGATATGGCAGAATCTGGGTTGGAAGTTGATCCTAAAGTAGCCGAAGTTATTTCTTCCCGGCTGATGAGGCGAGACGCGCCTTACTCCGTTACCGATCGGTCAATTCGCACCTGCCTGCAGCGCAGATCGACGCCCTGGGACTACGAGATTCACTTCTCGGTCTTCATCTTGCTAAAAGATGAAGAGTTTGTGCAGCGAAACCAACTCAACGTCGATCACATTACGGAAATACTGGAGGACTACATTCTCACGTCGCGGCACGACAGTGTAGCCGGGTCAGAGCTCATGCTGAGCACGCTGCTCGTCGAAGACTGGCCGATTGACCACGCCAGGCGACTCGTTGATTTGACGATGAAACAGTGCCGATACCGATTTCGAGTTGAGGGCCTTCGACGGGCCATTGACTTTTATTGGGATTCCCTCCCCGAGGCGAGGAAAAAGGCATTCGAGCGGTATCGGCAGTAAGCACATTGAGATCCCAGCAAAATACCGCGAGCTTAGTTTGATCCCGAAGGGATCAAATCAAATAGCCCCGGGTCACTCCGGTGACCCGGGGGACGAAAGGATTTGGACCCGCATCGCAAAGCGATGCCATATCAACTGGGGGCTATTAAGCGCGAACTGCGGACATGCCGGCCGGACCAAGTTCACGATCGGGACGCATTCTCAGGTGGCAATTCGTAGCGATCTCGGGGACCACAGTGGCGTAGGAGTTACGAAAATCGGCCCGGCTCTGCAGATCGAAATTTGGGTATGACTAACCAACCTAGAATCAAAGCTGACTACTTTAATCATGAGAAAGCATACAATCTCCTCCCTGGCATTGCTGGTTGCCTTACCGGTCATCTCCATGGCAGATCTTGAGATTTCCGGAAATCAAGTAAGAATGGTCGGCAACGCAAAATGGTCTGCCGCTAAATTTCGGTCAGTATCGGGCATAAAGTGGGAACAAGCTTGGTTGACCAAATCTTCAGACAAAATCCTCCCCCTTGTCTATCGAGGGAAAGTCCCTAACCCGCTATCGCCTGCGGAATTGAAACGGATTCTACGTACGGTGCTGAATTCGATGTTGCCGACCTCAAAAAAACTGTTGGCTGCCACCGAGGGAATCGGTGAGGAAAAGGTAGCACTGAATGTTGGCGGAGCGTATGTTGTTAAAATGGGCGAGTATTACGACCGAGTGATCCTAGGCCTGGCCCAGTCTGGTCGATCGATCTATATGGTGGGAGTGATGTTTGCCCCGAACGATAAAGTCGCCGCTACTCAGGCGAAAGAACTGATGGAATCTTTTCAATTCAAAGGAATCAAGCTGTTTAAAGTGGACTTAAAGTAGAGGGAGTAATTCAGAAATCTGGAGCAGTGATCCCGGAGAGATCACATCAATTCGCCCCGGGTCACTCCGGTATTACTCGACTGCCTACATATGAAAGGTTGAACAGAGCTCGGCGCGAGAAATCTTGAGGTATCGATCCTTCGTAAACCCAGTATAAATGCTGGTTGTCAAACTGCTCTTTTTGAACCTGACCTCTCGGTTATATTGGGGACCAAGCGATGACTGCTTTCTCCAGCCGTGCCTACTAAGTTTTAATTCAATTAAAACGTAAAAAAGAAATAAATGCTTAAAGCAAACATTCCCGATCAACAACTCCGAATACAGCCTTTGCTGTGAATGAGACCACAAGACAATCCTGTAGAACCCAGCATAATTACTGTACTGATCTTAACCCTCCACCTAATCAACAACACGAATGACCGGCATAAAATGAAATCAATGACCAGAAGATTCGGGAGGTGACCCAATGTTGCTAGCGCTCCTATTCATAGCCCCCAGCCCCATGCTTGACTTTGCCCTATCCAGTTGGGCGGCGACACCGCAGATGGAGATTGAGGACGCCTACAAGTGGCTCTTCCACGCCTGCCAGGGGGCCGAACATGCCGTTCCCGATCTCGACGGACCCCGCCAATGGCTGACCGGCGAATGGAAAACCCTCGCGCCCCCAACCGACCGGGAGCGACTCTGGATCCCGCTGCGGCCCGATGGCGCCCTGGGGCGGATCAATCTGCGCGTGTATCGAGCCCGGGGCGGCACCGAGGAACCACTGCTCAATGCCTTCGTGGCCTCCGCCCGTGGCTACCGGGCCGACCGCGCCGAGTTCCGCGCCGTCTGGCATCAGTTAGGCAACTGGGTGCATCACCACCCGTTCCACCGGGTTACCCATTCCGCCTGGATCCGACTCGATAAGGAAGTGGCTCCGCGAGGCTATCCCGCCATCGATCACTCAGTCGGCTACGAGCATGCCTACCGTCCGGCTTACCGCGTACTCACCCGTCGTGAGTTCGAAGCCCTGGCCATCCCCAGCCGAGGCTAAAAGATCACGGCCCCCGAACGGTGAAAGGTACTCTGCCAGCAACGTGTTTCCCGTCGCCGATGACCAGCCCCGGATGACCTTTCCGTTGGTTACGTACACACTCATTGCGTTGTGCGGAGTCATCTACGTGTGGGACCGCCAGGGCGGCCTGTTCGGTCCGAACGTGGTCTTTGCCGATCTCACCATGCGGCCGAACGCGGTGACCCACATGTTCACCGGCGGCGATGTCTTCCCGCTCGTCACCATCTTCACCTCTATGTTCATGCACGGAAACGTGATGCACATCT